>NZ_JAESMI010000066.1:0-15877 GCF_017893095.1 Staphylococcus sp. GDX8P80P
GAATTTCTTACATAAGTGCCCTAGCACTTATGTTCATTAATAATCAACGCAAGAGTCTCGCCAAAATACTTTGTATTTATATGTAATTTTACATTGTAATGCTTTAAAAAATAAAGCACTTTCGTATAATTTAGTAAACATCACTAAACTAAATTAACGAGGTGCCTTATGTATAAAAATTATAACATGACTCAACTTACTCTACCTTCACGACATATAAATGATATTTGTGATGATTGTTCAGAATGTTCTCTGAAACACCAAAGTATGAACTTCAATTCAAAAACAAACAAAAAATAATGAAGAATTATAACTGGGAATATTTTAAATCCCAAATTAGCAAAAAGCTTTCAGAACCAAAAACAAAAGCCATCTACAGTCAAAGAAAAATTGATGTGAAGCCTGTTTTTGGATTTATGAAGGCTATTTTGGGTTTCACTCGGATGTCTGTCCGAGGACTCAATAAAGTCAAAAGAGAACTTGGTTTTGTATTAATGGCACTTAATATAAGAAAAGTAGTAGCTCAACGAGCTGAAAATAATCAAAAAATTTATAAAAAAGACAATTTCTATATTATTTCAATAGAAATTGTCTTTATTCACTTATCCAAGAACTTTATGTCCTGGACTCTTAATTTATTATTTTGGCTGTAGCTGACTGATTTAAAAATGCGCTTAGGTCAAACTTTTTTCAAACCTAGTCATCCTTGCGGGCGGGGCCCCAACAAAGAGAATTTCACTAAGAAATTCTACAAGCAAAGCAAGTTGGGAGTCGGGCCCCAGCAAAGAGAATTTCATCAAGAAATTCTACAAGCAAAGCAAGCTGGGAGTGGACGACGAATTTAAAAGAATTCTGTCTCGCTCCCCTAATCATCATTAATCTCGTTCTAATCAATCATTTGATTTAACGTGTCTGGTTCGGGATGAACGTACACGGAAGAAATGCCTTTACTATGTAAGTGATTTTCTACTTTATCACAAATGTCATGTGCCTGTTGTAGTGATAAATGTGCATCAACTACAATTGTTACATCTAAAAAGATGCTACTGCCATGATAGCGCCCCTTAAGATTATTCACGTCTTTAACGTCTTCTACTTCTAAAACAACATTACGGTATTCTTCAAGATCTTGCTCATTGAAACCATCACTCAGTGCAAATATGGACTCCTTAAAAATACTAAAACCTGTATAAATAATTAAAAGTCCTAAAACCGTCGCTAATATGACATCGACGATAGAAAATCCGAATTGGGTAAATACTAAACCAATCGCAGTCCCTATACTAACAAGACCATCTGACAAATTATCTTTTGCCGCGGAATTTAATGAGCTACTCTTGGTCTTCTGAGCCAGTCTATGATTGATTGCAAAGACACCAATCATAATAAGTCCACTGATTAAACTCACAAAAATTGTAATGACATTTGGTGTATGATGTTCATTCGTAAATATTCGAGGTACATTTTCAATCACAACTTGAATACCCACAAACATAATAATAAATGATACTAATAGTGTAGAGATATTTTCAGATTTCAAATGACCATAAGGATGATTTTTATCTGCTGGCTTAATTGAAATTTTCAATCCAACAATGACAGCAATAGATACAATAATGTCTGTCATATTATTCAAAGCGTCTGCTCTAACTGCTGCTGAATCAAATACAAAGCCTGTTATATATTTAGAAACAGATAGAATGATATAAACTACTAAACTTAAATAAGCACCTCTTTGCGCTAATTTAAGATTTTCACTTTGAGACATGTTGTCTACCACCTTAAATACTTTAATATCAATAGTATGTACCATCGAAAGATGATTGACAACGTTTTTTAATTTCTATAAATTCCATATATTTAAGCGAATTAAATTTTTCGCAAAACCTAAATATTTATTAAGTTGTTACCCCTAATAATCATTCAATTTATGGTCTGTCGCTGTCACTGTTATAATTGTTAAATATAACAGCTTCTTTTTAATCTTTTAAAATCCATTTTGAAACTATAAACGTAATTGGAATTGTGATAATTAATCCAACAAATGGTGCGATTTCAGACGGAAATTGAAACCACTTAACAAACACATATAGTAAGAGTGTTTGCATTCCCATATTAATGACTTGTGTTAAAGGAAAGCTTAAAAATTTCTTTAAAGTTGGCGTTACTTTATAAACAAAATAACAATTCAAATAGTAAGAAATTACAAAACTCACTAAGAAACCAACAATGTGACTGATCATATAATTCACATGACATAATTTTAATAATATAAGATACACAATATAATAATTAAGGGTATTAATCCCCCCCACAATTATAAATTTAATAATCTCTAAGTGGGTTTGAGTCAACTTCATCGTGATTCTCCTTTGTCGTCATTCTCTTTAATCTTCAAACGGCAATATTTTAAATGAATATTTCTCTGAAATGTGATGAAACTCTTTGAAGTTAGTTACATCCGCTTCATCTGCTGGTGTCATTTCAAATAAATACGTTTCATACGGCAAATGTGATAATTTAATGTGACGTTGATTGTTACTCATTTGTGCGTGCACATCTTCTAGTCTCTGTTCACTACGAAAGTGTATATCAGTGAAAATAAACATATTTACAATTGCAAAAATAATTATACAACTTTTTAGAATATTATAATGTTTCAAAGTCAAAAAGCTTAATTCTGAAATTAAAATAATGAGTATTATCATACTAAATAGATAAGCCAAATAAAACTGTCTAACTGAAACTTCAGTAATTAATACAACTGGTAATACACTTAGTGGAATTGAAATCAGCGACATATTTACCAACAATCGATTGTATGGTGAGTGAACGATGAGCTTGCATGATATGACAATACTCACCATAAACATCAGACACAATACAATATGAATGACTTCAAACGTGAGTGTTTCAGATAGTTGTTTCACATTGAAAGGTTCATATATAACGAATTTATAGATAGGTAATACACACATGCCTATTTGTAAACTGAATTGTTTCTTTTTAGACCACGTTGAGAATGTGCTACTTCTTAAGAGTAATATTATAATGATAATTACGATTAAAGATAAAATTGTATTATTATTAAAAAACAAATTGTTTGGAATATCTTTGAGAAGCGATGATTCATATTTGTGAGTCAACCCTAACATATCTAAGTGCCCTCTTAACGCCTCAACACTTGAATAAATATAAATATATTTTTCATTTAATAACATGATCATTGCACCACATAATGATAACAACCATCCAAGCACCAAACTGTAGTCAAGTTTATGGAAACGTATCGCATAGTAAATGATGCCAACCAATAATATTGTAGTATTATAAAACGTTAGAGGTTCAGCAAACCACTGTCCTAATAAACATATTCCCCAAAAGATAAACGCATCTATTCGGCTATATTCTTCTTCCTTAAGTAATCCTTTCAATATAAAACTTAATAGATATAGTGAAAAACATGACCCAAAAACATACGTATAAAAAAATTCAAAGTTACCATAGCTTTGTGAAAACAAAGAATTGGGTATAATAAATAATAAAACCATAATGACAATTAAAATGTTTGTGTTACCTAGTTGATTCAATAACTTTAATAACAGTAACACGATAAAGATTGAAATAAGTGCAAATGACATGGTCCGCATTACTATAGAATGAACACTTGCGAATTCTAATATATTGCTAATGTACCGTCCATTAAAATTTTCAAACGCGTTACTAACGACCTGTATGCCATGGGTACTCCCCCAAAACCAATCCGTACTATGTAAAGGGATAATGAAACCTAAGTATCCGTAAAATAGGATTAATCCAATCATCCAGATGTAAAATTCATGTTGTTTAAGTCTATGCATGTCGAACTCCTTTATGTCAGAAGGTTTGATTTTAAATTACAATCAACCTCTCATAATCGATTATATTATATTCTTATTTTATCAATTATACATTTAAATATTATTTTATACTATACCAACACTAGGAGGTTTACGAAGATGAATCTTAAAAAAATAGTCATTGCTACTGATTCATTTAAAGAGAGTATGTCAGCTAAAGAAGCTGGTTTAGCCATTCAAGATGGTTTTAAAGCGGTATTTGATGATGCGATTCACTATGACATTATCCCAATGGCTGATGGTGGTGAAGGCACAACAGATGCATTAAAAGAAGCGCTTAATGCTAAAACCTATACGATTCCTGTACACGATCCATTACATAGAAGTATTGAAGCGTCATATGCCCGCTCGGATGATGATCAAATTGCCATTATTGAAATGGCTGCATCATCAGGATTAGATTTATTATCAAAAGACGAACGTAACCCACTCATTACATCAACTTATGGTGTAGGCGAAATGATATTAGATGCACTAAATCACGATGTTAGCAAAATTATTCTAGGCATTGGTGGAAGTGCTACTAATGATGGTGGTAGCGGTATGTTATGTGCATTAGGTGCGCAGTTTCTAGATGCGCAACACCAACCTTTACAATTAGGTGGTGGTTATTTATCTGAGCTAGCACATATAGACATATCAAATTTAGATCAAAGACTGAAGGACGTTACATTTGAGGTTGCTTGTGACGTAACAAACCCATTACTAGGACCTAATGGCGCAACTGAAGTTTACGGTCCACAAAAAGGTGCTGACGCTAAGATGATACCAAAGTTGGATTCCGCACTAGCGACCTATCATGATATGATAGAACAAGAATTAAATCTAAATGTTAAAGACATTCCAGGTGCTGGTGCCGCCGGAGGATTGGGTACAGGTATTCTTGCATTCTTCAATGCGTCACTTTCTAAAGGCATTGACATTGTGTTAAAAGAAACAGACTTTTCGAGAAGAGTAAAAGACGCAGACCTTGTTATTACTGGCGAAGGTAAAATGGATGCGCAAACTGTCTTTGGTAAGACACCCATTGGGGTAGCAAAAGCAGCAAAAGTACATCATATTCCAGTGATAGCTATTTGTGGAAGTCTTGGCGAAGGGTATCAGGATGTTTACAATCATGGTATAGATAGCGCATTTAGTTTAATTGAACAACCAGAAGCATTACCATCGTTATTAAGTAATGGTAAGCGCAACATGACACATACTGCTGAAAATATTGCTCGACTACTGAAACAAATTATTTGAAATATGAGGTGACTAGCATGAAACGAACAGATAAATATAAAGATTCTTACAAATATGATGAACAATATCGCAAGCGTAATCGACAAAGTGCCGATGAACGTACACGTCATGAGCGACGTGAAAGCCAAGAAGCGTACAATCGTAGCAATGCACGTTACCGTGATGATGATTCTAGATATCAAAATGATGACCAACGCTACCATGATGACTATGACCATCAAGCGCGTTATGAGCGACGTAATGATGACTATGACGACAATGGAAACAGATATTATAATGACCGTGACTTCAGACGTGAGCAACAATTAGAAGAAGAAAATGAAAAAAATAAAAAATCCAAAAAATGGCTTATAGCTATTATTGCAATATTGCTTATTATCGTAGCAATATTTGCGACGAGAGCGCTATTTAACCACAATAGTGGTAATGAACAACAAACGAATACTACTTCAAATGACAACCAAGTATCTAAAGACTATAAAAACGAAGTAGAAAATCAAAGTGATAGCATTAAACAACAAGTCGAAGAAGCCAAAAATGACATTAAAGACAAAGTGGATACAGACTCAAGAATCAAACAAATTCAAGATGATATTAATAGTTTAAAAAATAGTGAACAAACAGGCGAAGATTCTAAATTGACTAAATTTTATCAAGATCAAGTAAATAAATTGAAAGAAGCGAATAACGCGCAACAAAATAATGAAAGTCAAAGTAAAGTAAATGACTTACTTAATGATGTGAATACAAAATTTGATGAAATTAAAGAGAAATTAAATAGTATACTTGGTAACTCAAGTGATACAAATGCACAGTGATAAACCCATAAACAAATCACATACAACATAATACGCTATATCTACATTACAAATACGTTATCGTAGACGACATTGAGAAGACAGATAAAGCATGTTTTCTAAGATATGCGTACCGTTGTAAGGGACGAGATAGAAGATAAATTGAATTCTAACTCGTTCCTTTTTTATTTTGTAAATTACAAATGCACAAAAAACCTATATAATGTAATTTGCAAACTTTTTAAGGAGACACATTATGCAACCATCAACACATACAAAATTACCCCTATTGCTACTTATTGTCTTAGGTGTAATGACTGCATTCGGACCTATGATCATTGATATGTACCTTCCTGCTTTACCTGAAGCACAACATCAATTTAGGTCATCAACATCTGAAATCCAACTCACCTTATCATTTGCAATGATAGGTTTAGCATTAGGTCAATTCTTATTCGGACCATTATCTGATGCATTTGGCCGTAAAAGAATGGGTCTTATCATATTATGCGTTTTCTTCCTAGCTACACTGAGTGGTATCTTTGCATCAAATTTAATGCTATTTTTATGTATTCGATTTGTCCAAGGTTTTACTGCAGGCGGCATTATAGTTATAGCCAAGGCTTTTGCAGGAGACAGATATCAAGGTGATTTATTAGCTAAATTTCTAGCATCACTGATGGTCGTTAATGGTATTGTTACAATCATCATGCCTTTACTAGGCGGTCTATCTTTGACACTTGGTTCATGGAGAATTGTCTTTGTCATTCTGACCGTTATAAGTTTACTTGTGCTTATCGGTGTCGTGACGACGATGCCTACTACACATCAATCAGAACATATATCGTTAAACTTTAAAGAAATCTTTTTAGATTTTGGAAGTTTATTAAAGAAACCACGATTCATCATTCCAATGTTGCTACAAGGATTAACGTATGTGATGTTATTTAGTTTTTCATCCGCTTCACCATTCATAACGCAAAAGCTATACAATATGACACCTCAGCAATTCAGTATAATGGTAGCAATTAATGGTGTAGGCTTAATCATAGTTAGCCAAATTGTGGCACTTTTAGTCGAGTATATTAATCGTTTCAAACTCATGATTTACTTAACGTTAATACAAGTAATAGGTGTCGTGTTAATTGTTATTACATTATCAATGCATGGTCCGTTATGGATTTTACTGATTGCATTTTTCTTAAACGTATGCCCTGTCACATCTATTGGGCCACTTGGTTTTTCTATGGCAATGGAGGAACGTACAGGTGGAAGTGGTAATGCTTCTAGTTTACTAGGACTATTCCAATTCATTCTTGGCGGAATCATCTCTCCAATAGTAGGACTCAAAGGACAATATGATGCAACACCATACATGGTTGTCATTATCGTAACTGCAATTGTATTAATTACACTCCAAGTTATTTACTTTAGAAATCATCGTAACCCAGCATAATCATTGAATAGAATCAGGAAGTGAGACAGCATTCTTTACGAATTCGTTGTCCGCTTCCTCTTTTTTTGAAAATAAATTGATTCAAAAAATCCGCGCTAATTGTTCACAATTTTTCAATAACTTTCCAACAAATAGGTGACAATACAATTTTTTCTAATTGAAAATCATTCTTATTGATTATAATGAAAATAAATAAAGGAGGAATTTCAATGATTACAAATGAATCTATCGTTGCAGACATTGTTACAGACATGCCATTAAGTGCGGATATATTTAGAAAATATGGTATCGACTTTTGTTGTGGCGGTAACATCACTATAAATGAAGCAGTTAAAAATAAAAAAATAGATGCAGATACATTAATAGAAGAAATTAATGCACTTCCTAAACATGATCAAGGAAACATCAATGTGAAATATCTTGATGCACCTTCACTTATACAATATATACAATCTCGTTATCACGAGACAATGCGTGAAGAATTTAAGAATTTATCTCCTTATGTTACCAAAGTGGCAAAAGTCCATGGGCCAAACCATCCATTTTTACTTCAATTACAAGACTTATATCGTCAATATCGTGATGGTATGCTTGAGCATATGGCTCAAGAAGATGAACACGACTTCCCTGCATTAATTAAACTTTCTCGTGGCGAAGAAGTGGATCATGCTTCAGATATTATCCAAAGCTTGGTTGATGATCACACGCACACAGGACAATTATTAGAAGATATGCGTGAATTAACGAACCAATATCAACCGCCGAGTGAAGCTTGTCAAACTTGGAGATTGGTCTATAACCGTCTTGAGAATTTAGAGCGTGAAACCCATGAACATGTACATCTAGAAAATCATGTACTCTTTAACAAATTCAGTTAAGACAGGAAGTGTTGATTATGGTGACTAAAATAGCTGGCCATACGTTTTTAGCTCAATTAGGTAAAAAGCGTTTACGTCCGGGTGGTGTGCTTGCGACAAATTGGCTTATTAGTAAAGGGCATTTTTCAAGTGATAAACGTGTCTTAGAAGTCGCATGTAATATGTGTACAACTTCCATTGAATTAGCACGAACTTATCAATGCCATATTGAAGGCGTTGATTTAAATAAAACCGCATTAGAAAACGGTAAACGAAATGTGGCGAAACACAATTTAGAGTCGCTCATTCATTTAACACAAGCAAATGCAATGAAATTACCCTTTGAAGATCAAAGCTTCGATATTATTCTTAATGAAGCAATGCTCACGATGTTACCTTACCCAATTAAAGAGAAGGTCTTAAAAGAGTATTACCGTGTATTGAAGCCGAATGGTGTTATACTTACACATGATATTGCAATTATCAATAGACAAAATACTGAAACGGTCATTAATGAATTGAGTCAAGCTATTAATATGAAGGTGACACCTTTAACGCCTGAAAGCTGGTACCAACTCTATCAAGAGGCCGGATTCTCAAATATCGAATCGCAAATTGGTCCATTGACGTTAATGACACCAATAGGTATGATGCGTGATGAAGGCCTACTTGGCACCTTAACCATCATTAAAAACGCGTTAAAACCATCTAACCGTAAAATGTTCTTCACTATGTTTAAAACGATGCGAAGACACAAAAAGAATATGAATTATATCGTTCATGCTGTAAAAAAATAAAGCAACACAATCCTACATGGCTTATGTTGCACAAATGACTAGAACTGAGAAGGGGAGTGGGACCGAATTCTTTTAAATTCGTCGTCCACTCCCAGCTTGCTTTGCTTGTAGAATTTCTTCATGAAATTCTCTTTGCTGGGGCCCCGAACCCCAACTTGCTTAGTTTGTAAAATCACTTTCGTGATTTTTGTGTTGGGGCCCCGACCCCAAGGATGACCAGAACTGAGAAAAGCTTTGTTAAAGCGCCTTCTCAGTTCAGTCAGCTACTGCGAATTTGCTAAATAGCATTATTATATTATTTATGTCCCAGCCTCTCTTAGTTCTAGTCTATTCTTTTATAGGCATCCATATTTCCGTAATGTAGTCAGGGCTTTGAGTATTTCCCGGTAAATAATGTTCAAACATAGGTGCTTGAATCGTTTTAAATGCCGCTTGAGGCAATAATTCTGTATAGATTTTTGGCATCACTGCTTTAATTGCTTCAGGAACACGCCCCTTCGCATCAATAACGACATAGTTGTGTGCCATTAACTTGATTGCTTCGAAGTCTGAATCATTGCTATTCAAATCATCATGAGGCACGCCAATAAAATAATCTATACTGTTTTCACGTGGTATGATGACGCCTAATAAGCCAGTTAACATTTGATTACTGTATTGAGTTAAGGCTTTGACCACGCCTGCTTCATTCATTTCTTGCCAAAATGCTGGTATATCCTGTTGCATTGCTTCACCAGTCGTATACGCTCTTAAAACGCCTATAAGTTGAACCTCACCTAAATGTTCAAATCTGTATTGGATTGTCATTGCTATGCCCCCATTTTCTAATTAATAATAAACCATCACACAATCCGTATTGATATACGCCGTGACGACTAAGGTATATAATAAATTTACTTAAACTAAATGATGGACATCAATAGAGACTGTCTTTGAGGAGAATCATGATGAAAAGAACGATACTACCAATTAAACCAATTAGCCAACTATTTCCAATTCCAATGGTAATGGGATGTGAAGGTGTTTCAGCAGCAATGTTACTTCAATATAACAATCATAATATTAAAGCTACTGAAATCATGAATCATTGGCCTAAGCATCCTAATAATCCCTATAAAGGATATGTTGGTCATCATTTACTCGTCAAATTTGGTCATCATCAAACAATCTTTCCTGATGCTTATGTACCTTATTTACAAACGATTGACGATCGAATTGTAGACGGTACAGGTACTGATTTGTCATCACTAGAAGCTGTCATCGATTCTGGCCAACCAGTTATAATGTATCATACTAATTTAGGTCGTAAACCTTTCCGCAAATATTTCAAATTCGATGATCATAAGAAAGAATTAGTGTCCAACATTCATATCACACTATTAATCGGATATGATGATCAATTCTACTATTATATTGATCCTTTATGGAGTCACTTATTTAAACACTTTATCTTTCCTGCCATTGTGCCTAATCGCTTTCAAGTCATCAAAATTGCTAAGCAAAAATTAGAACGTAGCTTTAATGCACCTGGTCGTACATGTATTTATCTTCAAGTGTAATATAGGCCACTATTTAAGTGAGATTGAGTCAATGTTAATTGTATCTCAACCTCACTGATTTTTTATGCATCACGCACATCAAATGTGACTAACGACGCATCGAGCTCTTCCATAAGATCAGTTGTTCGCCATTGTCGTTGATACCCTAAACAAGGACAAATATAAGTAATCCCTGCTTCGGACAACGTCTTTCGAAAATGTACGTGCCCCATAATGCTATAACGAATAGGATACGTCTGATAAAACGCATCAACGTCTTTCGTACCTATATATGCATTAAAGAAATCAAAAATACGATGTGGCGTTGGTACAACAAATTGTGGATGCGTCACAATATGCGTCATTAGAATAATCTGTTTATCCTTTACATGTTCTAAGTCATGTTGAATTTGGTTAGCAGCCTGCTTTGATAATGCTCTATCTTCAATATCCCAGTCGATTTTCACTTTATCTTGCCATGTTGCACCGTAATACTTCCCTCTTTGGATGCGTTCCAAATCAAATTTGTCATCCGCATACCGATAATCATACCAAGCCGTATGCCCAACAACTGCCCAATTCTCATTTATAATATACGGTTTTCCAATTAAACATTCTGGCTTATCCACATAGAAATTATAAATTTCTGATGACGTTAACGAGGCTTCAGAAGTCCAATAATCATGGTTCCCTGGCACAAATAAGACTGGAATACCACATTTTGCTTTTAAATCTTGAATAAATTGATAACTCTGCTGAAAATGATTAGACACATCTCCGGCAATTAATAGTAATGCGACATCCCTCTGTTGAACCAGTTGTACAAGTGTTTCAAGATATACCTTTGGCTCTAGTTTAGGATGTCGATCAATATGTAAATCTGAAATTGCACCTATCTTCATTCGTGTCGTCCCTCTTACTTGTTATGAATTGAAATCATTATGTCATAGTTATTATGAATAATAAATAAATCTGTTTATTAAATTTTCAGAAATTTGTTTATATTTTATTAAATTAAGCGTATAATAAAAATACCTTTTAGCAAAGTTACATCATTTGTGAACAATTATTATTGTTTTCACTTAATATCTGATATTTAACAATTAATGCGATTTACTTAATACTTTGTTAAAAGCAAATTTTTTACATATAAAAGAAAGCGTTTACACTAAAATTTAAAAACACATCACTGCTTTCTAAGGAGGAAGTATATGGCTAGACAATTGGAAAGAGAACTAAGCAACAGGCATATTCAATTAATTGCGATTGGGGGCGCAATTGGTACAGGATTATTCTTAGGTTCAGGTCAAACAATTGCTTTAACAGGGCCTTCTCTCTTATTAACATACATGATTATCGGCATGGTTATGTTCGCATTCATGCGCGCACTTGGAGAATTATTATTAAGTAATACACGCTTTAATTCATTTGTAGATATTGCGAACGAATACATAGGTCCTTTTGCAGGATTCGTCATAGGATGGACATATTGGCTTGCATGGATTGCTTCAAGCATGTCAGATTTAACAGCTATGGGACAATATTTTAGTTTCTGGTTCCCTCAAGTACCACATTGGATCACCGTTTTATTTATCGTACTAATGTTAATCTCATTTAACATGTTAGGTGCAAAATTATTCGGTGAATTAGAATTCTGGTTCTCAATTATTAAAATTATAACTATCATAGCGATGATTATTGTAGGTTTAGTCATGATATTCTTCTCATTCAAAACCTCTTATGGTCACGCTTCATTTAGTAACTTGATCAATCATGGTGGTATATTCCCTAATGGGCCATTTGGTTTCTTGATGGCATTCCAAATTGCAGTATATTCATTTATTGGTATAGAACTTATCGGGGTAACAGCGGGTGAAACGAAAGACCCTAGAAATGTCATCCCTAAAGCGATCAACAACGTGCCACTCCGTATTCTATTATTCTATGTGGGTGGACTATTAGTCATCATGTCTGTCATTCCTTGGAATAAAATCGATTCAAATAGTAGTCCTTTCGTAACCATGTTTAGCTTAATCGGCTTACCATTTGCTGCTGGACTTGTTAACTTCGTTGTACTAACTGCAGCTGCATCAGCAACAAACAGTGGTATTTACTCAAACAGCCGTATTCTCTTTGGGCTTGCTAAACAAGGTTTAGGACCTAAAGTTTTAAGTAAAACAAATGGTAACAGTGTGCCATACTTATCTATGTTAGTATCATCTGGAACATTATTAGCAGCTGCGTTATTAAACTTTATTTTCCCAGATGCTATCAAACTATTTATCTATGTAACAACACTTTCAACTGTACTATTTTTAGTAGTATGGGCGATGATTATTATTTCTTATATTATTTTTGTGAAGAAAAATCCAGAAGAACACCATAAAAATAAATTCAAACTTTTTGGTGGATTAAAAAGTGCCTACGTCGTACTTGCATTCTTTGCATTTGTGTTTGTACTGTTATTCTTTAGTGAAGACACTAGAGCAGCAATTTTCATTTCACCAATATGGTTTATCTTCTTGTTCATCTTCTATAAAAAATATAAATCAAATGCAGAAGATTTAGCAGAACGAACACGTAGTCAAGGTCGTAATTCAATCAATTACTAATGAAAACTCAACCATCAATCATCCATATCAATAAACAACTAAAGTGGAACAATGCATCCTAAAATGCATTGTCTTCCACTTTTATAATTTCAAAACGCCATATAGAATGATACTAATTTCCTTCAACTTAATCCCTATCGGTTAACCTATGCTCACAGCCTCATTATCAAAGTCCGTTTATAACAATCTTAAATATGGTATACAAAAAAATACTTACACTAAATCATTTACTATTTATCAAATCGCCTTCCATTTTTTGGTAGCTTATCCTATCACATGGTAAACTATGATTATTCAATTTATTAAAGGAGTTATTCATGGAGCTATTAGAAGCATTTTTATTATTTATATTCGCAGTGATTATTAGTTCTATTATTTATAATAGGTTCCCTAAAATTCCCACTGCATTTATTCAAATTGCCTTAGGTGTCTGCTTATTCGTATTGCCCATTCCGATGCATTTTGAATTTGAATCGGAAGTATTTATGATGGCAGTCATCGCTCCACTACTATTTGTGGAAGGTACACATATTTCAAGAACAAAGTTACTTGAATATCGTAAACCGATTATTTTAATGGCTATGGCGCTTGTGTTTGCTACAGTTATCGGCGTTGGTTTCTTTATTCATTGGATTTGGGCTGATTTACCAATGCCTGCAGCTTTTGCAATTGCTGCCATTCTTTGCCCAACAGATGCTGTCGCAGTTTCTGCAATCACGAAGGGGAAAATTTTACCAAAAGGATCCATGTCCATTCTTGAAGGTGAATCATTACTTAATGACGCTGCAGGTATTATCTCATTCAAAATTGCAGTTACCGCACTTGTAACGGGTAGTTTTTCAGCATTTGATGCGATAGGTCAATTTATTGTTTCAACGATTTTAGGTGTATTGATTGGTATCATCGTTGGTGCGTTAGTTGTGACATTAAGAGTATATCTAACGACCAACAAAGGCATGAAAGACAGTAATACGTTAACGTTTATTCAATTACTCACGCCTTTTGCTGTTTATTTTATTGGCGAAGAACTTCATGCATCTGGAATTATTGCCGTTGTTGTTGCAGGTTTAATCCACGGTTTAGAACGTGATCGTTTAATTCGTGCCCAAACAGAATTACAGATGAACTATAACCAAATATGGAACACGCTTAGTTATGCTTTAAATGGTTTCGTCTTTGTTGTTTTAGGTTATATTGTTCCCGAAGTCGTAATGGAAATTATTCATGACGAACCGCAGAACATTGTATTCCTAATTACAACTGCTTTATTAATTGCACTTGCCATTTACGTGTTTAGATTTATTTGGGTGTATATGTTATTTAAAGATTTTTACTATCCAAACAACGTTCAATCCTACCTAGATGATGAAGAAGATACTGGGCCACCGAAACGGAAGCATTATGCCTTCATCATGACGATGTGTGGCATACACGGTACCATTTCATTATCTATGGCGCTCACACTTCCGTATATGATGGATGGTAATCAAGAATTTATATATCGTAATGACTTATTGTTTATCGCTTCCTTTATGGTCTTAACAAGCTTAATTCTCGCCCAAGTGGTGCTACCACTGATCACACCTTCTGAACAAATGTCAGAATTTAAAGGTATGTCCTATCAATCAGCCAAAATATTTATGGTTCAACACGTTCTTGATGCCTTTAAGACGAAAAACTCAGAAGGAAAGCAGATGGATTATCGACCAATATTAAACCAATATTTTAATGAATTATCATTCTTAATCAACATGGAACCAGATAATAAAAATACGAAGGAATTACGACGACTGCAAGAAATCGCTGAAGAAGAAGAAACAAGAACGTTAGAACGTTTAATCGAGAAAGAAAGAATTACTAAAAAAGATTTAACAGACTACCGCAATATTATGGAATTTAGTCAATCTTATCGAGAAATGTCGATATTAAGAAAGATAAACCGCTTCTTTAAATTGATTGGGTTACGCTTTAAAGCTCGAAAAGAATCCAGAAAAGAAGCACACCGTATTCATAAAGAAAATCGTGCATTACTAAAAGAAGAACATCAAGCAACGACAGAACAGAATAAAATGGATATTAAAGCGAAACGTGAAGCGTATAAAGTAGAACGTGAAAAAGCAAAAAATGCTAAAAAGGTTCAAAGAGAAGCATTTGCAAATAGCTTTAATAAAGTTCAACAATTAATGCGTGTCGTAAACCACAATGTCATTATGAAAATGCGTGAAGAACAAAACAGTTCAAACGTATTAGAAGTTAGTTTAATTATTAACCAATATCACAACTTATCACGTACACTACGTCACAATAAAAATAGAAAGCAACAAAGAGCAGAAAATAAAGAAACGTATGAACTTACAACCCTTCAACAACATGATGCAAAACTTGAAGCATTATATATCCAACGTACCATTTTAGATGAATTGATTTCTCGAAATAAAGTAACGAATGAAGTTGCAACCCAATTGAGAGAAAATATTAACTATAATGAGATTGTTTTAGCACACGAAGCGAGCAATGCACATTAAAACTAGTAAAGAGTCCGGGACAAAAATAATATAATGAAGCTATTTTGCAAATTCGCAGTAGCTGACTGAACTGAGAAGGCGCTTAAATCAAGCTTTTCTCAGTTCTAGTCATCCTTGCGGGGGTGGGACGACGAATTTAAAAGAATTCTGT
>NZ_JAESMI010000067.1:0-32618 GCF_017893095.1 Staphylococcus sp. GDX8P80P
AATTATACGGACTTTATCTAATTTTTAAAAAATAGGATATAGTTTAGCGTTGTATAAAATTAAGTACTAATTTTTTTAGTAATGATTCATATTAATGATTTGGCAGTAGCTGACTGAATAAAAATGATTATGGCTTTAGTTTATTTTTATTCTAGCCAACTTTGCCCGGGAGCGGGACTTGGAAACAGACAGTTATTTTGGGCTGTCTTTTCAAGGTTATATAGAAATCTAGTGAAGCGATGTAGATTTCTAACCTGCTCCCTTTATTTTTAATCAAAATGAGAGACAATAAGATAGTTTGAAAGGAAGTTATAATTATGAAAATAGCAGTAGTAGGATCAGGTAATGGTGCAGTAACAGCGGCAGTAGATATGGTGAATCAAGGCCATGATGTGAAATTATACTGTCGAAATTCATCTATTAAAAAGTTTAATCATGCATTAGAAAAGGGTGGCTTTGATTTTAACAATGAAGGTACCGAATCATTTGTACCGTTTACTGAAATCAGTGATGACATTGAATATGTCTTGAAAGACGCTGAACTTGTTCAAGTGATTATTCCTTCATCTTATATTGAATACTATGCGGAAATAATGGCTGAGCACGTGACGAATGATCAATTGATCTTCTTTAATATTGCAGCAGCGATGGCTTCAATCCGTTTTATTAATGTACTTGAGGATAGACATATCGAGGTTCAGCCTAAGTTTGCTGAAGCTAATACGCTAACGTACGGTACGCGTGTTGACTTTGAAGCAGCACGTGTAGATTTATCACTCAATGTACGTAAGGTGTTCTTCTCTACTTATAACAAGAAAGAACTTAGTGACAGCTTTGAAAAAGTGAGTCAAGTTTATCCATACCTTGTTAAAGAAGAAAACTTATGGAAGACAAATTTAGAAAATGGAAATCCAGAAGTACATCCTGGGCCAACATTATTAAATGTAGGTCGAATCGATTATGCAGATTCATTTGCATTGTATAAGGAAGGAATCACGAAACACACTGTCAGATTATTACATGCGATTGAATTAGAACGTTTAACGTTAGGTCGTAAATTAGGGTTTGAACTTTTAACAGCGAAAGAGGCACGTATACAAAGAGGATATCTAGAGCGTAAAGACGAAGATGAACCATTAAATCGACTCTTTAATACGAGTCCTGTTTTCTCTCAAATTCCTGGACCTCATTCAGTTCAAAATCGTTACTTAACAGAAGATATCGCATATGGCTTAGTGCTATGGTCAAGTCTAGGACGAGCAATCGATGTGGAGACACCAAATATCGATGCGGTTATCATGATTGCGTCTACAATTTTAGAACGTGACTTTTTCGAAGAAGGTCTTAAAGTTGAAGAACTTGGTTTAGAAAAACTCGGCTTAGAATAATGAAAAGTTGAATAAACGATGTATACATGCATATTTAAGTAATCATTCAAATAAATATCTAGCTATGAAAAGAGGTCATTAATCTAATAGAAACGAGGAATGTGTATGAAAAGACAGCCATCGTTCTGGGAAGCAATATCTACAATCGTCGTTATGGTTCTTGTCGTAACAATCGGATTTATAAAATTTAATATTCCAATTCAAGTGCTATTACTTATATCTTCTGCCTATGCTGCTTTAATTGCTTGGCGTGTAGGATTAAAGTGGGAAGATTTGGAAGAGGGTATTACTCGAAGGCTAACAACGGCAATGCCTGCAATATTTATTATCTTAGCTGTAGGCATTATCGTTGGGAGTTGGATGTATTCTGGAACTGTACCAGCTTTAATTTATTACGGTTTGAAATTTTTAAATCCGCATTATTTTTTAGTTTCTGCATTTATCATTTCAGCAATTTGTAGTTTAGCCACAGGGACAGCATGGGGCTCTGCGTCTACTGCGGGTATTGCTTTGATATCTATTGCACATCAGCTGAATATCGACTTAGGTATGGCAGCAGGTGCTATTATTGCAGGTGCAGTTTTTGGTGATAAAATGTCACCATTATCAGATACTACCAACTTGGCTGCCTTAGTCACTAAGGTGAATATCTTTTCTCACATTAGGGCAATGATGTGGACGACCATACCGGCATCAATAATAGGGTTGATCGTATGGTTCTTTGCAGGATTAAATTCAAAAGGTGCAGTTAATACAAAGCAAATACATCAATTATTAAATGAACTTGATGGTATATATAATATTAATATATGGGTGTGGATACCTTTGTTAGTTATCATTATTTGCTTAGTGTGTCGAGTATCCACAGTACCTTCTATGTTAGCATCTAGTCTGAGTGCTGTTATTGTAGGTACATTAAATCATCACTTTAATATGGTTGATGGATTTAAAGCTATGTTTAACGGTTTTACACCTGTAATGACTGGTCATACCAATCTCTCTAACAATGCGACGTCGTTATTAGAACAAGGTGGCATGATGAGTATGACAGAAATACTTGTTACAATTTTCTGTGGTTATGCTTTCGCAGGTATTGTAGAGACATCAGGATGTTTAGATGTCATGTTAAATACAGTATCTAAAGGTGTAACATCAGTGGGTACGTTAATTTTAATAACAGTGATATGTTGTTTAATGTTAGTTTTTGCTGCTGGTGTAGCATCTATAGTCATTATCATGGTTGGTGTATTAATGAAAGATATGTTTGTCGATATGGATTTGGATAAAACTAATTTATCAAGAACTTTAGAAGATTCTAGTACGATGGTATTGCCGTTAATTCCTTGGGGAACTTCAGGAATTTATTACACACAACAATTGGGCGTATCCGTAGATCAATTCTTTATTTGGACAGTGCCGTGTTACTTATGTGCAATTCTAGCTATTGTTTATGGATTTTCAGGACTTGGTATTCGTAAATTAAACAACAAAAGTTATGTAAAAAATTCGTAAAAATATGTTTAATCATTTGTTAAAAGGATATACTCAAGTATGTTAAAACAATACATAGATATTTTTGTAGCGAGAATTGGATCCATGAACGATGACAAACGAATTTATTATTAGCACCATTATAGTAAAAGATATAACAATGCAAGAAAGAATGAATTTGTTGGACATACATTAAGATTGGAAAGTATGGATTGTTACTTTCCAATCTTTTTTAATACGCTCAATGATATATCCAACAGGTCACAATATTATTAAACTTGTGCACATTAAAAAGGTCAGTAAATGAATTTCTTAAAATTCATTTACTGACCTTTGTTTATTCGTTATGCATAAAATTAGTGAATGTAGTTGTATGCAGCAGCTTGGCTAGCTGAGATAGTACGTGAAGTAACAACACCAGCACCGTGACCGTAGTTCATTTCTGATACAGTAACTGAACCGTCACTACCAACGCTTTCAACATATGCTACGTGACCGTAAGCACCTTGAGAAGTTTGTAAAATAGCACCAGCTGATGGTGAATTGTTTACAGTGTAACCTGATGCAGCTGCAGCGCTTGCCCAGTTATTAGCATTGCCCCAAGTAGAACCGATTTTACCGCCTACTCTATCAAATACGTAGTATGTACATTGACCAGCAGTGTATAAGTTACTACCTGAACTTGAAGCTCTTGAAATTGACACACCATTTGATTGTGATGATGGCGCAGTAGTTGTAGTTACTTTAATGTTACGATCTGAAGTTGAGTAGCTTGCACCTAAACCACCAGTTTGTTGTGTGTTTGAACTATATGATTGTGTGTTATTGCCATAGTAATTGTAGTTATAGTTATTGTAATTATTGTAGTTATATGAATAGTTGTAGTTTGAATAATTTGATTGACTAGAGTGATTTACTTGATTTGGGCTCCAGTTACCTTTCCAAGTGTAATGATAGTTACCTTGTTGGTCGATAGTGTAAGAGTAGCTGTATGAAGTTGGATCATTTGGATTGTAGCCTTGTTCAGCTGCATGTGCCTCATGACCATGTCCAGCGATAGCGATTGTTGCAACTCCTGCAGTAGCGATTGTAGCTGTAGCGATTTTTTTCATTGTAAAATTTCCTCCTGAGAATTAAATTAATATTTTATATTTAATAGTCATTTGATGACCCTTGAGTCCAGTTCTTAATAAGTTTCTTAACGACAAGAAATACTTTATCAGAAAAAAATCATTTTGTGTGCATTGTTATCATTTTGTAATTTTTTGCTAATAAATAGTGTTGATATAAATACAATAAGTAATTTTTTGTAATATTAAAAAACGTTGTTATAGCAACGTTTTAAAAAATATATGAAAAAGATACTCATTTCTCTGTAACATTTTTGTAAAGTAACAGCAAAAATAAATTTGATATAAAATTAATAGAATTCATTATTTTTGTATTGTTTTTACAATAAGTATCTGAATCATCTTTTAATTTAATTGTATTATTACTCTCTTGCAGGCGTGTTAAAGCCATTTATAATATTTGATATTATAAAAATCATTTCGGATATAAAAATCGTTATATAAGATAATAAAATGATATAATTGGTTAAAAGTTTGCTACTGATAATACCGAAATAAAACATACAATTATATATGAAGATAGACATTCGATTAAATGCGTTAAAATTAGAGAAACGTTAATGATGCAGCAATAGTTATTAGAGTTATGGGGGATAATTTATTATTTCTGTTTATGTCATGTCTTTATATATTATAAAGTGAGAGGACGTACGTATGATTAATAACTTTTCGGTAAAACTTTTAAAAGATATAAAGATAAGTAAGCAAAAGGAATCGAATATTAAATTAATCTATTGGCTGAAAGGGTCAGGACGAGTAAATTTAAATTTAGAGAGATTTCAG
This sequence comes from Staphylococcus sp. GDX8P80P, assembly GCF_017893095.1. Classification (NCBI taxonomy): domain Bacteria; kingdom Bacillati; phylum Bacillota; class Bacilli; order Caryophanales; family Staphylococcaceae; genus Staphylococcus; species Staphylococcus sp. GDX8P80P. The sequence continues at coordinate 4,793 of NZ_JAESMI010000067.1, forward strand.
ATGCAAGAAAGAGATTTATTATTTGTGATGCTAAATGATATTTACTCGATTGAAAGCGAAGATGGTGCAATCGTCGCAAACATTGAAATAGCATTCAAAGATTATTTGAAGTTTGCTGATGATTATATTATGTCAAATGGCTATAAATTTTCTTCTATAGAAAGAAGACAAATAGAACCATTTATTTTAAATATACTGGAATTTGAAAGTAGACAACCGCACAAATTACAAATAAAAGATAAGCTTGTTAAACATTTATGTGTAGAATTAGGATATTTGCAAAGAAAACAACGTGTTCATTACAAATTAGAAAATGCTTTAGTTGATAAGGTACACGAGTATGTTATTGAACATCACAGTACTAAGATTAGTCGTCAGGACATGGCAAACGCACTCAATATGTCAGCTAAAGAATTAAGTAAAGTTATCAAATATCACACACCTTATCGTAATATAACGCAATATATAAATGATGTCAGATTAAAATTATGTTTAATAGACATCTTAATCAGTAATCATTTGATTCAAGATATTGCGTTCAAGCATGGGTTCAATCATCTTCCGCATTTTATCGCATTATTTAATAAAAGGTATGGAAACACACCTGGTCAAATTCGAACTAAAAATCAGTCACATCAATACCAATCATTGAATCAATCAGAAATACCGTTTGATGAAACAACCCAGTTATTAATTGCTGAAGCCAAAGCGCATTACAGTTAAAATAACCTATCAGAAGTCATCAATCACTGTTATGATTGCGTATTCGTAAGTACGACCTACTGATTCACAAAATATAAAGATGATGTTGTTTTATTGAAAGAGTCATGTAAATGTCTATCTTTGAAAAGGTTGGGTAGGAATAGTGGTACATCATTGCTATGTTCAAAGTAATCTTAATCATTTTATACGGTTAAGCGATTTGTCATAGATGCTTTCGATAGCCCAATCTAAAGATTGTGTCATGAGGTGATAGGTATGGTGGATAAGCATAAGTTAGAAACATTATTGTTTTATCTGGTTTTTATGAAGGCGGTAGGTGAGGTGTTAAAGTACAGCTACCAATTAAAGTTTGAACAATTAAAAACATTAAATGAAGTCATTAATTATTATCATGTTCATCAGCAAGGTATTTATATAGATGAATTAATCACGTATCAATCTATTTCAAAAAGACAACTAAGACATCATTTAGAGCACTTATACCATTTGGGATGGATTATTAAATTGCGTGATCATAATGATCAAAGACGCTTATTATTTCTCCCATCAACAAACTGTCAGGATAAACTCAATACGATGTTTTCTGAAATTAATGAAATGGTAAAAGTGAAAAACTTTGCATGTATATTAGAAAGTACCCATTACAATTCATTGAAATATGTCATCACTATTTTTGATGCACGATATAAAGTCCAAATGTTAGCGAAAGAATTTAATCTGAGTTTAGATGAACTGATTTTATTAGGAGCGTTCATTTCGAATCGGCAAGTCATTTCATTAAAAGAGATTCAATCTATGTCTTATCGATACTTAATATGTATAAACGCAGTTATTAATGAACTTTATCATAAAGGGTATTTAGAGAAATATCGTAATTCGATAGATGAACGCATTGTAAACGTAAAATTTATTGAATCACGAGCATATGAAACCTATCAAATATTTGTTAAATGTTACAATAAATTCCAAGAGGAAATGAGATTGATTTAATAAACATAATAGGTAAGGAGAATGAATGCATGATTTTAGATAATGTGAATCCCGATGATTTGTTCCCAACAGAGTCTAAAGGGCCTTCTGTACTAGGGATAATTGAGTATAACGTTCAAGGACAAAGTGAGTTTGAAGGTGCGTTTATTGCTACCTCTGAAAGATTAATTATGAATGTAGATATGAATGGACAATTCTATTATAGAAATATACCATACAATGAAATAGAAGCAATTGAATTTGATGGTAAAGATTTAGTGTTTACTTTTAACATTGGGAAAGTACCAATGAAACAAATTAAAACAAAAGAGATTCAACCATTTGTTGATTATGTAAACGCTAAAATTAAATAACGATCAAATGGTAGTATTAGAGAATTAAGGGATAGAACAACAGTTATTAACCATTTTTTCAGTTAGTTTAAGTCTTTAATATATTGAAAGAACGAAATAAAAAATTAATATAACGAAGCGACATTGCAAATATATCGTAGCTGACTGAATTGAGACAGCGATTTAAAGAAGCTGTGTTCAGCGCGAATCATCTTTGTGAGGAGTGGGACAATGAATTCAAAAAGAGTTCTGTCGCACTCCTTTTTTATATTCTATTAACTAGCAATTAATACAAATTGATTATGTGTAATTTAATTGATGGAACGTGTTATTGATATATAATATCATTTTAATTTCATAAAAATATTGAAATATTATACTTAAATGTTATAAAATAAATTTTATAGCATAAGAAATGTTTGGTAAGTAATAAATAGTAGACATGAACCTTGTAGCAACAAGACGTACATCAGAGGAGTGGTTTAGGATATGGGACAAATTAAAGACATCAATGATTTAGTTAACGCAACATTTCAAGTTAAAAAGTTCTTCAAAGACACTAAAAAGAAATATAATTTAAATTATGAAGAGGTTTATATTTTAAATTATATTGCAAGAAGTAAAACAAATGAATTAACTTCGAAGGAAATTGCAACGTATTCAGAGTTTAAACCTTATTACTTAACTAAAGCATTACAAAAGTTAAAAGATTTACAGTTACTTTCAAAAAAGCGTAGCATACAAGATGAAAGAATAGTTATTGTTTATGTAACAGATGAACAACGAGACAAGATTAATAAACTGATTGCTGAATTAGAAAAGTACATCAAGTAATTCATGTTTATTCATGAGAAGACTTAAGCATTGAGATATTCAATCTCTCTGACTTAAGTCTTTTTATATTGCTATCCGAACGTGGTTAACTTTCATTTTAAAATGTTGAGTGATAAACTAGGTTTAAATAACAATGACAATGAACAGGTGATATAATTGATCAATTCAGTTCTGATTAACACAGATATTCAAAGAAAATGGATACAAAAGTTTCAATCAATTGAAGAAACTTTTAAAAAAAGAGCAGCAGAAAATGATAAACAATCGAGATTCCCATTTGAGAATATTGAATGGCTAGTGCAAGAAGGTTATAGCATACTTACGTTACCCGTAGAATATGGCGGTGAAGGCGCGACTATTGAAGATATGGTGGTGTTACAAACGTATTTAGGAGCAATTGATGGTGCAACGGCGTTATCAATCGGTTGGCATTTAAGTGTCATAGGACAAATATATGAACAATCAATGTGGAATCAAGATATGCTGAATCGTTTTGCTAAAGAAATTAAAAAGGGTGCTTTAGTCAATAGAGCAGTAAGTGAAGCGGATACAGGAAGCCCTACTCGTGGTGGCAGACCTGCAACGCATGCAGTTAAGCAAGAAGATGGCTATCTATTAAATGGTGTTAAAACGTTCACATCAATGAGCAAAGCGTTGACACACTATATTGTCGCAGCTTATGTCGATGACTTGCAAGAAGTAGGATTTTTCTTAGTGCCTAGAGCCACTGATGGCTTAGAAATTGCCGATAATTGGAATATGGTAGGTATGAGAGCAACAGAAAGTCACGATTTAGTACTGAATGATGTATGGGTACCGAATGACTTTTTCGTTGAGTCAAAACGAAAACCGCAACCGAATGGATGGATATTGCACATTCCTAGCACTTATTTAGGCATTGCTCAGGCGGCACGAGATTATGCAATCAATTTCGCAACAACATATGGTCCAAATAGTATAGAAGGTACGATTAGTCATTTGCCAACTGTACAACAAAATATTGGTAAAATGGAGTCGCTATTATTATCAGCTCGTCATTTCTTATGGAGTACTGCTAAAGGCTATGATCATCCAGAAAATCAACCTAAGTTATGGAATGAAACATCTGCGAGTAAAGTACTAGTAATGAATCAAGGGTTAGAAGTAGTTGATTTAGCGATGAGAATCGTTGGCGCGAAGAGTCTTGAAATGGAACGACCATTGCAACGTTATTACCGTGATATGAGAGCTGGATTACACAATCCACCTATGGAGGATGCCGCTTATACTAACATAGCTAAATCTGTGTGTAATTTATTTTAAATAGCGTAAACAAGGTAAGTACAAGAGAACGGGAAAAATAATAGTATGACGTAGTAGTTGATCGAACAGAGAAGAAGCTTAAATCAAGCTTTTCTCAGTAGTGATGAGCTTTACGGCGGGGGAGTGGAACAACAATTTTAAAATAATGTGTTCCACTCTTTTTTAATTTTATAAATAATTTAAAATTTTATTGTAAAACGTCGCATTGTAGGATATAATTTTGTTGAAATTGATAATCGTTTTCAACAGGAGGATGTTATGAAGAAATTAATTTTACCATTACTTGTTCTAATCATGGTTTTAGCTGCATGTGGTAATAATGGTGGTTCGGGTAAATCTGATTCAAAAGAAGAAACAAAATCATATAAATTAGATAGTGGAAAGACGATAGATATTCCTAAAGATCCTAAACGTATTGCTGTCGTTGCACCTATGTTTGCAGGTGGCTTACATAAATTAGGCGCGAATATTGTTGCGGTTAACAATCAAGTTGACCAAAGCCCAATTTTAAAAGAGAAATTCAAAGATACAACAAAAATTGGTGAAGCTGACGTCGAAAAAGTGGCTAAGAAAAAACCAGATTTAATTATTGTTTACTCTACAGATAAAAATATCAAAAAATATGAAAAAATCGCACCAACAATTGTAGTTGATTATGGCAAACATAAATACCTTGAACAACAAGAAATGTTAGGTAAGATTATGGGTAAAGAAGACGAAGTTAAAAAATGGGAAGAAAAATGGAAAAAACAAACTGAAAAAGATGGCAAAGAAATCAAAGATGCAATTGGTAAAGACGCAACAGTTTCTATCTTAGATGAATTTGACAAGAAAGTTTACACTTACGGCGACAACTGGGGTCGTGGTGGAGAAGTATTATATCAAGCATTTGGTTTGAATATGCCTAAAGGCCAACAAGATTTAGTTAAAAAAGAAGGTTGGGCTGAAGTCAGTCAAGAAAAAATTGAAGACGTAGCTGGTGACTATATCGTCTCAACTGGAGAAGGTAAATCTAAACCAAGTTATGAGACAACAAACATCTGGAAAAACTTGCCAGCAGTTAAAAATGGTAACGTGATTGAAGTTAAGGCTGAAACATATTGGTATAATGACCCTTATACACTTGACTTTATGCGAAAAGATTTAAAAGACAAATTAATTGAAGCTAGTAAATAATAGAAAATAGAGACGACGATCAATTTTTTATGATATTTTAAGAGAGTCCGGGACAAAAATAATATAATGAAGCTATTTAGCAAATTCGCAGTAGCTGACTGAACTGAGAAGGCGCTTAATTCAAGCTTTTCTCAGTTCTAGTCACCCTTGTGGGGGTGGGACAACGAATTTAAAAAGAATTCTGTCCCACTCCCTATAAATATATATTGGCAGTCGTTGACTAACATAACAGTGCACTTGCAACAAGCTTCTTTTAATTTTAGTCAACCTTGTCGGTGGGGCCTAGCAAATAGCATTTCATTAAGAAAGGCTACAAGCTAAGCAAGTTGAGAGCGGAACAGCAAAATAAATTTTTGGAAAAATATCATTTCTGTCCCGCTTTATTTTCTATCTACATAATAATGGGAGGAATCACTTTGACTAAAGTATATTTTAACCACGATGGTGGTGTAGATGATTTAATATCTTTATTTTTATTATTACAAATGGAAGATATTGATTTAGTTGGTGTAAGTACAATAGGAGCAGATTGTTATTTAGAACCGTCTGTTAGTGCTTCATGTAAAATTATTAATCGATTTTCTAATGCATCATTACAAGTTGCGCCATCATATGAACGTGGTGCCAATCCTTTTCCGAAAGAGTGGAGAATGCATGCATTCTTTATGGATGCATTGCCGATATTGAATGAACAAACGACGAATCAACAATCTGACATGAGCAACCTAGAAGCGTATGAGGATATTATACGCGTATTGAGCGAGTCAACAGAAAAGATAACACTATTGTTTACGGGACCATTAACAGATTTGGCTAAAGCACTTAAAATTGATCCAAGCATTCAGAAATATATTGATAAATTAGTATGGATGGGAGGGACTTTTCTTGAAAAAGGCAATGTGGAAGAGCCAGAACATGATGGTACAGCTGAATGGAACGCATTTTGGGATCCGGAGGCAGTAAAAGTAGTATTTGACAGTGACATCGCTATAGATATGGTGGCTTTAGAAAGCACGAATCAAGTGCCATTAACATTAGATATTCGACAAATGTGGGCAAACGAACGTCATTATTCAGGCGTTGATTTTCTAGGCGTTAGTTATGCGGCAGTCCCACCTTTGACGCATTTTATAACTAATTCAACTTACTTTTTATGGGATGTCCTAACCACTGCTTATGTTGGTAATCCTGAATTGGTTCAATCAATAACAAAGCATGTTGATGTTGAACATCAAGGACCAAGTCAAGGTCGTACATATGTGACAGAAAAAGGTCGTCCTGTCCAAGTTGTTACGAGTGTAAATCATGATGACTTCTTTAAATATATTACGAAGTTAGCTAAAAAAGTAGATTCTCCTTTATAAATGTAAACTTTTTATTTTATAAAGTTTACATTAGTGGTATAATCATCTCCGTAGAAGGAGGATACAACATGAATACAAGAAATTTAGTTTACACAGCTTTAATGACAGCGATTATTTGTGTTTTAGGATTGGTTCCGGGCATTCCGCTTCCGATTATGCCAGTACCTATCGTATTACAAAATATTGGTATATTTTTAGCAGGTATGATATTAGGTAAAAAATATGGGACACTCAGTGTCATAGTCTTTTTACTATTAGCTGCTGCAGGTTTACCAGTTCTTTCAGGTGGACGTGGAGGAATCGGCGTATTTGCAGGACCATCAGCAGGATTCTTATTCTTATATCCGGTTGTTGCGTTTGGCATTGGTTTTGTAAGAGATCAATATTTTAATAAAATCAATTTTGCCGTATTATTTGTTACTACATTAGTAATTGGTGTTTTATTTTTAGATATCGTCGGTACAATTATTATGGGCTTCATTATACATATTCCAGTAAGTAAAGCCTTCTTATTGTCATTTACTTTTATGCTAGGAGATATCATTAAAGCCATCATTGCAAGTTTAATTGGCGTAACACTTTTAAATCATTCACGCTTCAAAAGTTTGATACAATAAGTCTAACAAATGAACGAGGCAGGTGGATGTAGTGATGTCGAATATATCAATCCGAAACATTGCTCAAGAGGGGCATCTATATCATGAAGATGAACGAATAATGATTTACTTAACACCTTCACAACCTTTGAAATATGATACAAATAAGTGGGTGTATAAAGAAATGCCAACTATAGAACAATGGCATAAAGATATGACTACACAGTATGAATTGCATGAGCAACAGCATTCGAATCATTTAGCGTTTACTTTTCCAGAGAATGCAAGATTGGAAGAAGTGTGGAAAAATGCAATTGAAAAGGAAGGTTTTCAACTAGGTTTACTTGAATTCTATATTATAGAAGGTAATGAATTAACACGCTTACCTAGTCGAAAAGATGTTGTGATTGAAGAAGTAAATAAAAGCAATATGGTAGATTATTTGAATATTTATTATTCATTTGCCTTGCCTTATGGTAAACCGTTTGCGATTGAGAGTGTCAATGACACGAGACGGACAATTCAGCATAAAAAAGATAACATATGCCGACTAATAGCATACGTTGACAAAGCACCTGTAGGTACTGTTGATGTGATTGAAACTGAGGAAACTATCGAAATTGATAGTTTTGGTGTTATGGAAAACTATCGAAGACAGGGTATTGGATCAACTTTACAAGCACATATAGGTAACATAGCAAACGAACGTCCAGTTATACTCGTAGCTGATGGAGAAGATACAGCCAAAGATATGTATACGAAACAAGGTTACACGTATCAAAGCTTTGTATATCATATCATCAAAGAAGATGTAAAATAAAAAGGCCACTGACGCATTTGGAAGATTAATCCAATGTGTCAGTGGCTTTAATACGTTCTGGATGACTATAAACATTGAAGTTGCCATCTCTAATAAAACCAATTGCAGTTATATTTAAATCATTAGCTAACGTAATCGCTAACGTAGTAGGTGCAGATTTGGATAAAATGACGCCTACACCTATTTTAGCCGCCTTTAATAATATTTCCGATGAAATACGCCCACTAAAAATAAGTACCTTATTTCTGACAGGTATACGTCTTTCAAGACAAAATCCGTAAAGCTTATCGAGCGCATTGTGACGGCCGATATCTTGTCTATGTTCAAAAAATTCATCACCATCACTAATGGCAGCATTATGCAACCCACCCGTTTGTTTAAACAATGTACTAGCGGATTGTAGCCCAGTCATCATATTGAGCACTTGTTTCGGGGTTAATGTAATTTTGGACATTGAGGTTTTAGCGATAGCTGCATCATTGTGAAAGTAAAATTCTCTACTTTTTCCGCAGCATGATGCAATCATACGTTTAGTTGAATACTCAAAACGGTCGCCTAAATCTTTAGTTAACTCTACATGTGCGAAACCTTTACTATCATCTATTTGCAAAGCGCGTATTTCTTCTTTTTTATAAATAGCTCCCTCAGAAGCTAAAAATCCCACTACAAGTTCTTCCATATGTGTTGGACTACAAATGACTGTAGCAAATTCTGTGCCATTAACAATAATTGTCAATGGAAATTCTGTAACATAACTATCTGTTGTATTGATGAGTTGCCCATCTTCATAGCGGAGGATAGATTGCCCTTGTAATACATCTTTATCCATTTTTATTTCTCCTTTAGGCATATATAACTCTATATTAAAACTTTTGAACATTATTTGAAAAGATTTAAATTACATATAAATAATTGATAGTATATTAAATGTATTTAATAATATGAAGATTAGGTGAAATTTATCATTTTATACCTTTTAAAAGTTATAAATAAGCATATAATAAGTGGTATAAAAGGAGGGGTTTGTGAAATGAAAATTAAGCATTTCATGGCAGTTATTGCTACATTAGTTATTATTTTAGCAGGATGTTCAAATTCTGGTAGCAATGATAGTGGAAATAAATCATCTGACTCAAGCAAAAAAGATAGTGATAACAAACAAGAATTACAAATTTCGGCAGCAGCTAGCTTAGGTGATGTAAGTAAAGCATTAGAGAAAGAATTTAAAAAAGATCACAAAAATGTTGATGTGAGTTTTAACTATGGTGGTTCTGGTGCATTAAGACAACAAATTGAAAAAGGTGCCCCAGCTGACGTATTCATGTCTGCGAACACTAAAGATGTTGATATGCTAAAAGATAAAGACAAAGCACACGATACATACAAATATGCACATAATAAGCTTGTCTTAGTTGGAGATAAAAATAGCGACAAAACATCAGTTAAAGATTTAGAAGATAATGAAAAATTAGCAATTGGTGAAGTTAAAACAGTTCCAGCTGGTAAATATGCAAAACAATATTTAGAAGATCAAGGTTTATATGATGACGTTAAAGATCATTTAGTTTATGCCAAAGACGTTAAACAAGTATTAAATTATGTTGAAAAAGGTAACGCCGAAATGGGCTTTGTTTATGAAACAGATTTATATACTGACAACAAAAAAACAGATAAAGTAAATGAAATTAAAGAAGCAGAACTTAAAAAACCAATCACTTATGAAGCAGGTGCAACTTCAGATAAAAAACTTGCGAAAGAGTGGATGGACTTCTTAAAATCTGACAAAGCGAAAGATATCTTAAAAGAGTATCATTTCGAAGTTTAGGAGGTTGAAGAATGCCTGAATTAACACCTTTTTGGATATCGATTCAAGTAGCCGTCATAAGTACGATTATTGTAACAGTACTAGGTATTTTTATATGTCGATTGCTTTATAAGGGAAAAGGGCATCTTACTAAACTCCTTGAAAGTTTTATATTATTACCCATTGTTCTACCGCCAACGGTGCTAGGGTTTATCTTACTCATTATATTTTCTCCTAGAAGTGTTGTAGGACAATTTTTTGAAGAGGTACTACATCTTCCGGTAGTATTCACAATGACAGGTGCAGTTATTGCATCTGTCATTGTTAGTTTTCCGTTAATGTATCAACACACGATTCAAGGATTTAGAAGTATTAACCCTAAAATGTTAAATACTGCTCGTACCATGGGGGCAAGTGAAAATAAAATATTCTATCGCTTAATTTTACCGTTATCTAAACGTTCAATCATTGCTGGGGTTATGATGAGTTTTGCTCGTGCAATTGGAGAATTTGGTGCAACATTAATGGTTGCAGGTTACATACCAAATAAAACGAATACGTTACCACTTGAGATATACTTTTTAGTGGAACAAGGTAGAGAAAACCAAGCTTGGTTATGGGTGCTTGTGCTAGTCGCATTTTCAATTACTGTAATTGGTATATTGAATTTTGCTAATAAAGATAAATATAGGGAGGTAGATTAGATGTTAGAGTTAAAGCTACAATATCAATTAAAGAAGACGTTTATTGATATTAACATTCATGATACTGTCCCTAAAATTTATGCAATACGAGGACCTTCAGGTATAGGTAAAACAACAGTATTGAATATGATAGCAGGTTTAAGAAAACCGGATAAAGCATATATTAAAATAAATGATAGACTTATCACTGATACTGAACATAAAGTGAACGTGAAAATCCAAGAGCGTAATATTGGTTATTTATTTCAAGATTACCAATTATTTCCAAACATGACAGTGAATAAGAATATCACTTTTATGGCTAAACCATCTGTTCATATAGATGACTTAATGGATCGCCTAAATATTCATCATTTAAGCGCGCAATATCCAGCGACGCTTTCAGGAGGCGAATCTCAACGTGTTGCATTAGCACGTACATTAAGTACGAAGCCAGATTTAATTTTATTAGATGAACCCTTTTCAAGTTTAGATGATGCGACAAGAGACGAGGGCATCAAGTTAATCAAACGTATTTTTAAAGAATGGAAGATACCTATTATCTTTGTTACACATTCTAATTTTGAAGCTGAAGTTTTAGCGGATAAAATCATAAAGATAGGGTAATAAAAGCGCCTCTTTGTAAAAGAGGTGCTTTGTTCGTTATAATGATAGAAATGGATCTTAACTAGAGAGGGCAATAAAAATGACGAGGGAACGTTATTCGAGACAAACTTTGTTTAAAGGAATAGGAGCTAACGGACAAAATAAAATCAGTCAAAAGCATGTACTTATTGTTGGTATGGGCGCATTGGGAACACATGTTGCTGAGGGACTCGTTCGTGCAGGAATAAACACACTTACAATTGTGGATAGAGATTATATTGAATTTAGTAATTTACAGCGTCAAACATTATTTACGGAAGAGGATGCTAATAAAATGCTACCTAAGGTCGTCGCGGCTGAACGTCATTTAAAAGCATTGCGTCAAGATCTAGCACTCAATACGTTCATTACACATGTTGATTATTATTTTTTAGATAAACATGCACAGCATGTAGATTTAATCATTGATGCTACGGATAATTTTGAGACAAGACAATTGATCAATGACTTTGCTTATAAAGAGAAAATACCTTGGATTTATGGTGGTGTCGTACAAAGCACTTATATAGAAGCTACATTTATACCTGGACAAACACCATGTTTCAACTGTTTAATGCCACAGCTTCCAGCAATTAATTTAACGTGTGATACAGTCGGTGTTATACAACCTGCAGTCACAATGACAACGAGCTTTCAATTGCGAGATGCCCTTAAATTATTAACTGAACAATCAGTGCCTAGTAAATTAACATACGGGGATATATGGGAAGGACAACATTATACATTTGGCTTTAGTCGCATGTTCAGAAATGAATGTCCAACGTGTGGTTCAAATCCATCATTTCCTTATTTAAATCAGCAACATACATTATATGCAACATTATGTGGTAGAGATACAGTACAATATGATAATGATAATATTACCCAGGAAATGGTGCGTGAGTTTCTTAAACAACATCAACTTAATTATAGAGAAAACAAATATATGATAATGTTTGAATATAAAGGGCATCGAATTGTTAGTTTTGAAGGTGGACGGATGCTTATACATGGCACTACAAAAACGTCAGATGCCATTCATTTAATTAATCAATTATTCGGATAGGAGTGAATTTGATGCATCAACATGATCATGCGAAAATAGACAGAACGATTCATTGTGCAGTTTTGACAGTTTCAGATACTAGAGATAAAGAAACAGATAAAGGTGGTCAACTTGTTCAAACTTTAATTCAAGACATTAATGTTGAAGTCGCAAAGTCACATTATGCGATTGTCAAAGATGATAAAGAAGCGATTTATTCTCAAATCAAACAATGGTTGGCAACTGATATTGATGTCATTATTACAACAGGCGGTACTGGCATTGCGCAAAGAGATGTTACGATTGAAGCAGTTAAACCCATCTTTGATAAAGAAATAGAGGGATTTGGAGAATTATTTAGATATTTAAGTTATACAGAAGATGTGGGCACTAAAGCATTATTATCAAGAGCGGTTGCAGGTACAGTCGAAAATAAATTGATTTTCACTTTACCTGGATCAACTGGCGCTGTGAAATTAGCTATTGAAAAGTTAATTAAGCCAGAATTAAATCATATGTTGCATGAATTGAATAAATAAAAAAATAGTCATGGATTTAAACTTAAATGATAGGTTTCCCTAATTGAAGTTTTGCATCCATGACTTTATTATTTAAATTGAACATAATATATGTGCTTAGAATAGCCTATCGATGATAATCACCTGATTTGCCACCTGATTTTGATTCAAGATACGTTTCACCGATGATCATGCCTTTGTCTACTGCCTTCGTCATATCATAAACGGTTAGTGCAGTCGCTGATGCGGCAGTTAATGCCTCCATTTCAACACCAGTCTTTCCTGTTGTGGAGACAATCGCAGTGATATTTAATGTATAAGACATGTTGTCATTCGTTTGCCAATCAAATTGAACATCAATGCCAGTTAAAGGTAAGGGGTGGCACATAGGTATTATTGTTGATGTATTCTTAGCGGCCATAATACCAGCAATTTGGGCCGTATTTAAAACGTTACCTTTCTTATTAGTATTTTCAATTATTTGATTATAAATTGTTTCATTAACAGTAATGCTAGAATGGGCTTGTGCAGTACGCTTCGTAACAGCTTTATTTGAAACATCAACCATTTTAGCATTACCTTGTTCATTAATATGAGTGAATTTTGACATATTAACCCTCCTGATAGGGATAGTATATCATGATTTTAAATTATAAATTGGAGATGAAATCAATGGCAGTTGAAAAAAGAAATCCTATACCAGTGAAAGAAGCAATACATCGTGTTGTCCAACAAGAGATATATTTAAATCAAATTGAAGTGAATTTAGATGAGAGTTTAGGATATATTTTAGCAGAGGATATTGTTGCGACTTATGATATACCTCGATTTAATAAATCACCTTATGATGGGTTTGCGATACGCAGTGAAGACTCTGCAGGTGCCTATTCAGAAAACCGCAAACAATTTAAAGTAATTGACCATATAGGTGCAGGTTCAGTTTCTAGTAAAACACTTGGTCAAAATGAAGCAGTGCGTATTATGACGGGTGCTCAAATTCCAGAAGGCGCCGATGCAGTAGTGATGTTTGAACAAACAGTTGAAGACGGGGATACATTCACGATACGTAAATCATTTGAAGCAAATGAGAATGTATCGCTTAAAGGTGAAGAAACGACAACTGGAGATATTGTTTTGAAAAAGGGACAAGTCATTAACCCCGGTGCAATTGCCGTATTAGCAACGTATGGTTATACTAAAGTGCAAGTTACACGTCGTCCTAGCATTGCTGTCATTGCAACAGGTAGTGAACTATTAGATGTGAACGATGACTTGCAACCAGGAAAAATTCGCAACTCAAATGGTCCAATGATTAAAGCATTATCAGAGAAGATTGGCTTAAACGTGGAAGCATACAAAATCCAACAAGATGATTTAGAAAGTAGTATTGCTGTGGTTAAAGATGCTATGTCTAAACACGATATTGTTATAACAACTGGCGGTGTTTCTGTTGGAGACTTTGACTACCTACCAGAAATTTATAAAGCGGTTAATGCTAAAGTATTATTTAACAAAGTTGCAATGCGACCTGGTAGTGTAACAACGGTAGCTGTTGCTAATGGACAATATTTATTTGGCTTGTCAGGCAACCCATCTGCTTGCTTTACCGGTTTTGAATTATTTGTGAAACCAGCTGTTCAGCATATGATGGGCGCAACTGCATATTACCCTCAGGTTGTTAAAGCTACATTAATGGAAGATTTTACGAAAGCTAATCCATTTACACGTTTTATTCGAGCAACTGCTAATTTCTCACAAAGCGGTGCGACTGTAGTACCATCAGGGTTTAATAAATCAGGAGCAGTAGTGGCAATTGCGCATAGTAATGCAATGATTATGTTGCCAGGGGGAACAAGAGGATTTAAAGCTGGACACACAGTAAATGTTATTTTAACTGAATCTAATGTTTTTGAGATGGAAATGACCTTATGATTTTGCAAATCGTAGGCTTTAAAAATTCAGGAAAAACAACATTGATGCAACATACGATACAATTTTTAAAATCTCATGGTTACACTGTAGCAACAATCAAACATCATGGTCACATTGGTGATGATATCACGCTTCAAGAGGATCATGTAGATCATATGAAACACTTTAATGCTGGAGCAGATCAAAGCATTGTGCAAGGTGAACACTATCAACAAACGGTCACGCGTGCATATAAACAAAATCTTACTCAAATGATTGACCAATCTGTTACAATTGATTGTAATATCATTTTGGTTGAAGGATATAAAGATGAACATTATGATAAAGTAATTGTTTATCGAACAACCGAAGAATTAGAACAGCTAAAGCAATTGACATGTGTTAAATATTGTTACCATGTTCAAGATATACAAGCATTATCACATTATGATAATTGGCTATTACAATGGATAGAGCAAAGGAATTGACACTAAATGAAGCAATTTGAAATCGTTACTGAACCTATCCAAACGGAACAGTATCGAACATTTACTATAAATGAACACCAAGGTGCTGTAGTGGTCTTTACAGGGCATGTAAGAGAGTGGACCAAAGGCATTAAAACGGAATACTTAGAATACGAAGCGTATGTACCTATGGCAGAGAAGAAATTAGCGCAAATTGGTGATGAAATTCAAGAACGTTGGCCAGGGACAATTACAACCATTGTTCATCGAATTGGGCCGCTCCAAATTTCAGATATTGCAGTATTAATTGCAGTATCATCACCACATCGTAAAGATGCATATCGTGCGAATGAGTATGCGATTGAGCGTATTAAAGAAATTGTTCCAATCTGGAAAAAAGAAATATGGGAAGATGGTGCAGAATGGCAGGGCCATCAAAGAGGTAGCCACGACCTTGCAACTAAAGGAGAGGACTAGTGTGAAGGTATTATACTTCGCTGAAATAAAAGAAATTTTGCAAACTGATAGTGAAATACTTGATATTAATGAAACAATGGATGTTAATAATTTTAAACAAAGATTGTTTGAGAGACATCCCTCAATTCAATCTAAAAAATTTCAGGTTGCAGTAAACGAAGAATTTGTACAAGAAGAGGATATCATTCAACCAACAGATACAGTTGCATTGATTCCACCAGTAAGTGGGGGTTAACAGGAAATGAAAGCTA
The DNA here is from genome assembly GCF_017893095.1 of Staphylococcus sp. GDX8P80P. Taxonomy (NCBI): domain Bacteria; kingdom Bacillati; phylum Bacillota; class Bacilli; order Caryophanales; family Staphylococcaceae; genus Staphylococcus; species Staphylococcus sp. GDX8P80P. The sequence continues at coordinate 20,731 of NZ_JAESMI010000067.1, forward strand.
TTATTTTAGCAGGTGGTCATTCAGAACGCTTTGGTACGGCTAAAGCGTTTGCTGAAATAGATGGACAATTATTTTATCAACGAATTGTTCAAACATTACAAGAAACAAATATGTTTAATGACATCATTATTAGCACGAATGATCAATTAGCTGATCAATTTAAACATGATCATGTCATTTTAGATGACACTAAAAATAAAGATAAAGGGCCACTTGCTGGTATATATACTGTAATGGAGCAATACAATGATGAGGAATTATTCTTTGTCATATCTGTTGATACGCCGATGGTAACTGGTAAGGCCATCAGTGCATTGTATCAGTTTTTAGTTTCTAAACTAATCGAAGATCAAATTGATATTGCTGCATATTCAGAAAATGGACGTGTCATACCAACCATTGCATTTTATCATCCAAACTGCATTGACGTTATGAAAGAAGCTTTAGATTCAGATGATTTCAGCTTACGACACGTATATAATCAAGTGACGACAGAATGTATTGATGTTACAAGCATACAATCACCTGAATATTGGTATAAGAATATTAATTATCAAGAAGATTTAGCCACATTGAAACATCAGATAAATCAATAAGGAGGGTCCATGTATGGTTGCACAAATCAAAGATAAATTAGGTCGACCTATTCGCGATTTACGTATTTCTGTAACTGATCGTTGCAATTTTAGATGCGACTATTGTATGCCTAAGGAAATCTTCGGTGATGACTACGTGTTCCTACCTAAAGATGAGTTATTAACGTTTGAAGAGATGGTGAGAATTGCGCGTGTTTATGCAGAACTTGGCGTGAAAAAATTACGTATAACGGGCGGGGAACCATTGCTTAGACGCAATTTATATCAATTAATTGCTGAGTTGAACAACATTGATGGTATTGAAGATATCGGTATGACGACGAATGGACTCTTGTTGAAAAAGCATGGTCAAAAATTATATGATGCGGGCTTAAGACGTATTAACGTTAGCTTAGACGCTATAGATAATGAAGTGTTCCAAGCCATCAATAATCGTAATATTAAAGCCACTACGATTCTAGATCAAATTGATTATGCAGTATCTATTGGTTTCCATGTTAAGGTAAACGTTGTAATCCAAAAGGGTGTAAACGATGATCAAATCATCCCAATGGTCGATTACTTTAAAGATAAAGATATTGAAATTAGATTTATCGAGTTCATGGATGTTGGTAATGATAATGGTTGGGACTTCAGTAAAGTTGTGACCAAAAATGAAATGCTAGATATGATTGAAGCGCATTTTGATATTGAACCAGTCCCTCCTAAATATTATGGGGAAGTCGCAAAGTACTATAGACATAAAGATAATGGTGCTCAATTTGGTTTAATCACAAGTGTCTCAGCTTCATTTTGTTCTACGTGTACGAGAGCACGTTTATCATCGGATGGTAAATTTTATGGTTGCCTATTTAGTACTGTTGAAGGCTTTGATATTAAATCATTTATTCGTTCAGGTGTTACGGATGATGAATTAAGAGAACAATTAATAAGCTTATGGAACATACGTGACGATCGATATTCAGATGAACGTACAGAACAAACAGTTAAAAATCGTCAACGCAAGAAAATTAATATGAACTACATTGGTGGTTAAATTAAGAACGGGAGTGGCGCAGAATTTAAAAAGAATTCTGTCTCGCTTCCGTTCTTTTAGAATATAAATTCAATTAACAGTTTACATTTAAAGTAAATCATTATTTAATATAATACCTATGATTAAAGTATAGGAATGTCATAATAGCACTGAGTATATGTATAACTGATTTTGTATTAAACACTAATCAGAAAACAAATAAAATTTGTAATAGATTAAATTGTGTATGTGTTATATAATTTTGTTAAGGAAAATTAATTTTTTAAAGCAACAACTACATCTTAGAATCAACATTGGAGGTCTTTAATTATGGCAACAGAAAAAGTACAACGCTTTATTGCAGCAGAGAGAGAATTAAGCCAATTAAAACATTGGTTAAAATCATCGTATAAAATTTCCATTGAGGAATTTGTAGTTTTATTTAAAGTTTATGAAGGTAAAAAAATTAGCGGTAAGGAATTACGTGATACGTTGCATTTTGAAATGTTATGGGATACAAGCAAAATTGACGTGATTATACGTAAAATTTATAAGAAAGAATTGATTTCTAAATTACGCTCTGAAACAGATGAGCGACAAGTTTTTTATTTCTTCAACGCAACACAACAGAAATTATTAGATAAAATGAAATCTGAAATCGAAGCAATTAGTATTGCTAATTAATAGATTATAATAAGCGCTAGGAAACGTTTTAATGATTTCCTAGCGCTTTATGTTTAATGATATTGCATTTTGACTTTTCTACCATGAACAATAAAGTAAAGAACGGTACAAAGTGCTGCTACGATAGCCATAATGATATAAACTTCAGTGTAACTAATGAAACCTGTGAATAAGCCTAATAAAGATGGACCAAATCCTATACCTATATCTAAACCAATAAAGTAGGTTGATGTTGCAATACCATATTTACTCGTAGGTGACACTTTAATGGCTATAGCCTGCATAGATGACGATAAATTGCCATAACCAATGCCTAAGAAGACACCAGCAAGTAATAACATCCAGCCACTATAACTGAATACTAATAAGACAAAGGTAATGATTAGTGCGATAAATGCTGGATAAACAACAACATTTTCTGTACGTGCATCAATCATTCGACCTGCAATTGGACGTGTAACTAGAGAAGCGATGGCATAACAAATAAAGAAATAACTGGATGCTTCTAATAAATGACGTTGCTCTGCAAAGAATTTTAGGAAAGTGAGTATGGAAGCATAGTTTAATGCAATAACCATCATAACAATAGATACAGGTACTGCTTCTTTAGCAATAAAGTTGTGAATGTTGAAACCAGACGCTTGAGCTACTTTAGCATCCGTTTTATTATGAACGGCATCAAAATCAATTTTAATAAATAGTGAAATTATTAAACTGATCACACCTAAAACTAAACATATAGCAAATAGTAAATTGATAGAAAATGATTTTAATAATAAGATACCGAAGAATGGGCCTATAGCTGTACCAAGTACTAAACTAAGTGAAAATAGACTAATACCTTCGCTCTTACGCTCAACAGGTGTGACATGTGCTGCAATAGTACCAGTTGCAGTAGTAGCTATAGCAGTCGCAATCCCATTAATTAGACGTACGAACATTAAGAATGTGATTGATCCAGGAATGAAGTAAAGTAATTGTGTAATCACAAGCAATAATAATCCAGTAATTAATATTTTTTTGGACCAAATTTATTTACATATTTACCAGTTCCAAATCTACCTATTAAAGAACCGATAATAAATAACCCCACTACTAATCCAGCTAAACTATCTGAGGCATGATAAGTAGACTTACTATAATCTGCAATAATGACTAATAAAAGATACATGCATAAATAGACGAAAAAGTTGATTGAGAAATTAACTGTAAAGCTTTTCGTGAAAATAGGCTGTTTTATATCCGTGTTTTGAGTCATACTGATTCCTCCTCTGACAATGCAAGATGAAGTTTATTCATTACGCTAATTACATTTTCAAGATCTTCATCAGATAATCTAGCATTTTTAATAAGCTCACGCTGAACTGGTAATATCTTACGATAAACGTTTTCATATAATGTTTGACCTTTATCAGAGAGACTTAAGAACTTTTCACGCTTATCTTCCTTACTCGGTTCTACAATTAATAACTCTTTATCAGATAAAACTTTAATAATTTTACGTGTAGTGGGTTTCTCAATAAAGCGACGTTTAGAGATGTGAACTAAAGTCGTTGGAGATGTACTCGCAATATCTCTTAATATCAACCATTGTCCAGGGTGTAAATCAAACTGGTCGAGTATCGATTGCGTTCGTTTCATATATGGACGGTATAAACCAATGAAACTGTTAAAAAATTCATTTGTTAACATAATATACTCCTCCCAAACAAGTTAGCTTTGCTAACTATTTTTTGAACAAAAATTATTATATGACGTATTTAAAAAAATTGCAATACTTTATTAATAAGTTGTATGAATAAAAGAAATAATCAGATAAGAAGTTTGATAAGATAGATGCAAGTCGAATAATTAAAGGGGAATACGATCAATGGAACTAAGATTTGACCATATTATTCATTATGTTGATAACCTTAAGAATTTTAAATACCCAGGGGAAATCTTAAAAATTAGCTCGGGAGGTAAACATCATAAATTTGGAACATTTAATCGTTTATCTTATATAAATGGAAATTATATTGAATTGATAGATGTAGAAGACAAAGAGAAACTAACTAAAGAGTCAAAAACAGAAGAGGGTCGCGTCGCATTTGCGACTAAAATTGTTCAAGACCACTTCCAACAAGGTTTTAAGACAATTGCTTTAAGAACTTCAAATATAGAACAATTAAAGCAAACATTAGAAGGTCGTGGCATTGAAACAATTGGACCCATAGATATGCATAGAGAGAATAAGAAAGGTGACAAAGTAAGATGGAAACTACTTTACATTGCAGATCCTGATTACATGGTAAAACCGCCATTCTTTATTGAATGGGCAGAAAAAGAAGTTAAACACAATCAAAAATTAGAACCGCTTTTTCAAAAACAATTCAAAATCGACAAAATTATTATAGACAGTGAAAAACGTGCAAAAACACTTTCAAAATGGCAAAAATGGTTTGATATGACTATTCTTGAAGAAGGCGATCATTACACGGATGTACAATTAACGACAGATCACATTATATACCGTATACAAGATGCGAAAACGTCGGGGTATAATACAGTCATATTTAAAGATAGCGAAACGACTGCGCCGTACTCAATTATTACAAAAGGTGCTAAATATCGCTTTGAACCAGAAGATTAATATAGGTAAATATAAGTACTATGTGCAATCAATCCGATGTGCATGATTGAGAGTATTAAAGAGAGTATACTGAGGTATGCAGTTATTTTTGACGTTTGTAATAATAAGAAAAAGATAGTAAGTACAAACGACAATCCAACGAACATTACTCTTAAACTAAAATATGAAATAGTTAAAGGTTGAGTCATCGTAACAACAATAGCTATCAAGTTTAAAATAACAAATAGTATTAATATTAAATTTCGCATAATAACCCTCTTTTTTAAGAAATATTAGTATTTTAAGTCTATACAGTATATCAAAAATTTAAAATCATGAAATAATATTTGAATCGGACGGCGAGTTTGTCGACACTCAAATCATGACATTGTATAATTATAATTAATGTAAAGAAAAAGGAGTTTTTATAGCATGGAAAAGATGAATATCACTAACCAAGAGCATGATGCGTTTGTGAAAGCTCATCCTAATGGCGATTTGCTACAACTAACGAAATGGGCAGAAACAAAACGACTAACAGGATGGTATTCAAAGCGTGTGGCAGTGGGCGAAGATGGTGAAATTAAAGGTGTAGGTCAATTATTATTTAAGAAGATACCTAAACTACCATTCACGCTATGTTATGTTTCTCGTGGATTCGTAACAGATTATAGTGATAAAGCTGCCTTGGAACAGTTATTAGCCGAAACTAAAAAAGTAGCTAAAGCAGAAAAAGCCTATGCTATTAAAATTGATCCAGATGTTGAAGTCGATAAAGGTATAGATGCACTTAAAAATTTAAATGCATTAGGATTTAAACATAAAGGGTTTAAAGAAGGTTTATCTAAAGATTACATTCAACCACGAATGACAATGATCACACCAATCGATAAAACAGATGAAGAAATAATCCAAAGTTTTGATCGACGAAATCGTTCAAAAGTACGTCTTGCTTTAAAACGAGGTACGAAAGTAGAACGTTCAAATCGTGAAGGACTTAAAACTTTTGCGGAATTAATGAAGGTAACAGGAGAACGTGATGGCTTTTTAACAAGAGATATAAGTTATTTCCAAAATATTTATGACTCTCTGCATGAAGATGGAGATGCTGAATTATTCCTTGTGAAATTAGAACCAAAACCTGTCTTAGAGGACATTGATAAAGAACTTCAAGAACTGGACAACGAAAAAGCACAACTACAAGACAAATATGAAAGAAAGCAAGATAAAAAGACGCAGAATAAACTCAATGATGTCGACGCTAAAATTCAAAAATCTATTGAAAGAAAAGACGATATGACGGACTTATTAGCAAAACATCCTAATGGAATTTATTTATCTGGTGCATTGTTAATGTTTGCAGGATCAAAATCATATTATTTATATGGTGCGTCATCGAATGATTACCGTGACTTCTTACCTAACCATCATATGCAATATGAGATGATGAAGTTTGCGCGTGCACATGGTGCGACAACTTATGACTTTGGAGGAACGGATAATAACCCAGATAAAGATTCTGAACATTATGGTCTTTGGGCGTTTAAACGTGTATGGGGTACGTATCTAAGTGAAAAAATAGGTGAATTTGATTATGTATTAAATCAACCACTTTATCAATTAATTGAACAAATTAAACCACGTTTAACTAAAGCTAAAATTAAAATTTCTCGTAAATTAAAAGGTAAATAGTTTATTTATTATTAGAATTTAATCTGAACGATAACACAACTAACATTGTGACGTTCAGATTTTTTTAGGATAATAGGGATGGCTAAAATGAATGACTGACTTTTTAAGATATAAGAATGGGGGAAAACCAGAAGTGATTAAGAAAATGCTAACGTTCTCGTTAGGAAATAAATTTGCAATATTCTTGATGGTTGTATTAGTTATTCTAGGAGGTGTATATGCTAGTGCTAAATTAAAACTCGAGTTACTGCCAGATGTTGAAAATCCAGTCATATCTGTACAAACCACAATGCCGGGTGCGACACCTCAAACAACCCAAGATGAGATCAGTTCCAAAATTGATGACCAAGTGCGCTCACTCGCATATGTAAAAAGTGTGAAAACACAGTCAATACAAAATGCCTCTATAGTAACCGTTGAATATGACAATGATACGGATATGGATAAAGCTGAGGAAGTCTTAAAAAAAGAAATAGATAAGTTAGACTTCAAAGACGGTGTAAGTGAACCAGAATTAACACGAAATTCTATGGATGCATTCCCAATCGTAGCGTATTCATTTACTAATAAAAATAATGATCTCAAAGCGACGACAAAAGAAATTAATACACAACTTATCCCTAAATTACAAACCGTTGATGGCGTACAAAATGCGCAACTTAATGGTCAAACTACAAGACAAGTAACATTAAAATTTAAACAAAATAAACTAGATGAAGCTGGATTAACAGCTGATGACGTAGAGAATTACATCAAAACAGCAACACGTGAAACACCTCTAGGATTATTTCAATTTGGCAAAAATGAAAAATCAATCGTCATTGATGGTCAATTCAAATCCGTCAATGCCCTTAAAAACTTAGAAATCCCATTAACAATAAGCGGTCAAAGCCAAGCAAGTAGTAGTGATGACCAATCTGGTAATGAGATGCGTAGCACTGGAGACAGCGCATCATCGTCAAGCGCTCAATCTCAAATGAACAATCAATCTCAAGCGTCTAGTGGTGAAATGCCAAGCGTACCGTTAAGTGACTTAGCAAACATTATTGTTGGAGATGAACGTGAATCAATTTCTAAGACGAACGGGAAAGATGCGGTCAATGTCCAAATTATGAAGGCACAAGATGCTAATACGGTTCAAGTTGCTAAAGATGCACAAAAGAAAATTGATGACTTTGTGAAAAACAATGATGACATTAAAGCGACTAAGACTATGGATACTGCTAAGCCAATCGAAGATTCACTTTATACTATGGTTGAAAAAGCAGCATTAGGAACCATTGTCGCAATTATTGTTATCCTATTATTCTTGAGAAATATTAGAACAACGGCTATATCAATAGTTTCTATACCGCTTTCTATTTTAATCGCACTCATTGCATTAAAATTAAGCGATGTATCTTTAAATATTTTGACGCTAGGTGCATTAACAATCGCAATTGGTCGTGTGATAGATGACTCAATCGTTGTTGTTGAAAATATTTATCGACGATTGTCAGATCCAAAAGAAGCATTGTCTGGAGACCATTTAGTAATCAGTGCAACGAGAGAAGTTTTTAAACCTATTTTATCTTCTACAATCGTTACGATAATCGTATTCTTACCACTTGCATTTGTATCAGGCTCAGTAGGTGAAATGTTTAGACCTTTCGCTTTAGCAATCGCCTTTAGTTTGTTAGCATCATTACTTGTATCTATTACTGTGGTACCTGCATTAGCTTCTACATTTTTCAAAAAAGGAATTAAGTTAAAGGCACATTCGGGTAGTCAAAATGAAGAAAGTCGTGGCGTCATAAGTAGGGGCTACCGTAAAATCCTTGGCTGGTCTTTAAATCATAAGTGGATTGTTTTAATTATTAGTGTTGTTATCCTAATTGGAAGCATTGCACTAGGCGGCTCAAAATTAGGTACAAGCTATATTTCGACTGGTGATGATAAATTCCTAGCTGTAACTTATACACCAAAACCTGGTGAAACTGAAAAAGCTGTGCTGAATCATGCAAAACAAGCGCAAGCCTATTTGCAATCGAAAGATAAAGTGAAAACTGTGCAATATTCTGTGGGAGGACCTTCGCCTGCAGATCCAACTGGTAGCACGAATAGTATGGCGATTATGGTTGAATATGATAAAGACACACCTAACTTTGAAGAAGAACCTGATAAAGTGATTTCACATTTATCTAAGATGAATCAACCTGGTGAATGGAAAAATCAAGACATGGGTACTGGTTCTGGAAATGATTCGGTTGAAGTCACTGTAAAAGGACCTTCAACGAATGCAATCAAAGATACCGTTGCCAAAGTAGAGAAAGAAATGAAATCTGTTAGCGGTATAACTAATGTAAAATCAGATTTATCACAAACGTATGATCAATATGAAATTAAAGTTGATCAAAATAAAGCAACTGAAAAAGGTATCTCAGCTGGTCAATTAGCATTGAATTTAAATGAGAATTTACCAGAAAAAACGATTACCACAGTTAAAGAAAATGGTAATAAGGTAGACGTCAAAGTTAAACAAAACAAACAGACAGATTGGTCTAAAGATAAATTGAATAATATGGAACTAAAATCACCAACTGGTGAAACAGTTCAACTGAAAGAAATCGCGAACCTTGAGCGTACAACAACACCAAGTAAACTCGTGCAAGAAGACGGAGATTATGCAACAACTGTATCTGGTAAAATCACAGATTCTGACGTTGGTGGCGTTTCAAGTAAAGTCATGAATAAAATTAATAATATAGACAAACCAGATAACGTTAAAATCAACGTTGGCGGTGCAACAGATGATATTAATCAAGCAATAAGCCAATTGGCATTTGCGATGCTAGTAGCTATCGTCATTGTTTATCTCGTATTAGTTATCACATTTAAAGGTGGCTTAGCGCCATTCACAATACTGTTCTCACTACCATTTACAGTTATCGGTGTCGTATTAGCATTACTCATTACGGGTGAAACAATTTCAGTGCCAAGTTTAATAGGTATGTTAATGTTAATAGGTATCGTTGTAACCAATGCCATTGTGTTAATAGATCGTGTGATTACAAATGAGCAAGAAGGTATGTCTATGAAAGAAGCATTGCTAGAAGCGGGAAGTACGCGTATTAGACCAATTCTGATGACAGCCATTGCCACTATTGGCGCATTGTTACCACTATTATTTGGTCAAGACAGTTCAATATTAATATCAAAAGGTATGGCAGCAACTGTCATTGGAGGATTAATTTCGTCTACACTGCTTACTTTAATTGTAGTACCTGTCATCTATGAAATCCTCTTCACTTTAAAAAATAAAATAACACGTAAATAAAACATATAGCCAACTACTGCTAATATGTAAAAAGTAGCCTAAGACATTGATGTCTTAGGCTACTTTTAATCTTATAAAGAATAGTTTAATACATTACAAATATTAAAATGATATAAATTACAAATAAAATAACTGATAGGATATTCAGAATTGAAACAGCTTTAGCATCATGTTTTAAAGCTTTGAATGCAGTTACTTCAACATTACCGACAAGTAGGGCTAATACAACAAAGACCCACCAGTTTTCAGCTGGAAATTGTAGTGTTGTTAAGGCAAATACAAATAGTAATAACACACCCATGATAATGCGTAAAATGCGAATAAATATAGAATGCATTTTGAAAATACTTATATAACTAACAATGAGATATAAAACGGGTAATAATAATAAGTAGAGTTTCACCTGTTGTCTTCCTTTCTAATTACAACTTATATGATTTGTCTAAAAATAATATACAATTTATTATAAATTGGCAATTACTAAATGGATTGGAAAGGTGCCCAAGTACGGCTATTCTTAGTTTTGATGATTACTACAGAAAGCGCTAGGGCAACAAATTAATCCTAAATTGGTCTAAATCAAGACAATCGTTATTTCTGACGTAATTGAGCACGTATGTCAGCAATTTGTAATTCGATGTCTTCTAATTGCTTAACGAGAGGATCTATCGTTTGATTTAAAGATTCTCGCTTTTCGAGGTCATTTTGTAATCGAACATAATCATATTTTAATTCATCTAATTGTGATTCTAAATCCATTAGTCTTAAACCCCTTTAACATCAAAATTTAATAATCACATTGAATTATAGCATGAAACAAGACACTTCTAAAAATGATGTAAATTATGTTAAAGTATTTAACTGTAATAAAATGTTTTAGTAGAAGGAAGGAACTACCGTGACAGAGCAGTTTATAATGATCATTCTTTTAATCGCGCTAGGATATCTATTGAAACGTATAAACTTTTTGAAAGCAGCAGATAGTCAAGTGTTATCAACGCTAGTACTTAATGTCACGCTACCTTCTTTAGTTATTGTTAATCTTAACAGTGCAGCATTAGATTTTTCATTTTCAATATTACCTATCATGATGATTGCATATGGTGTGCTTGCTAAGATAACTGTTTTATGGCTATTTAACAGACATAATAACCATATTAAAGGTACAGTAGGGATGATGACTGCATCACTTAACATTGGATTATTTGCTTATCCACTTGTTGATACAATCTGGCCAAAGAACGGTATGATTTATTTTGGTATGGCTGATATAGGTGGCGCAATTATTATGTTTGGCGTAACTTATTTTGTTGGTAGCTATTTTAGTCAAGGTGGGGATCAGTTCGATTTTAAATATCTAGGTAAGAAACTGATTACATCCGTTCCGCTTGTCACATATATCATTATGTTTACTTTGAACATGCTAAATATTCATTTACCAAAGGTGTCAATTGATTTTTTCACAATTATCTCTAAAGCGAACATGCCACTTTCAATGATTTTATTAGGTGTTATGCTTAACTTCAAGATAGAACGTCATTTCTTACCCATTGCGATTAAATATTTATTAGCACATTATGGTTTAGGCTTAATAGCCGGACTACTCGTTCATTTCTTATTACCTGTTTCAGATGAAATGATTAAGACGACATTGCTTATTGCTTGGCTACTACCTGTAGGTGTAGCGATTATTCCATATTCTATTCAATTTAAATATAAGACATTACCTTTAGTCGGTATGGTAACGAATATCTCAATCGTTATAAGTATTATCATTCTTTATTTTTATCAGGCACTATTTGTATAATAAAGTAATATAAATATGAAAAAAGAGTCCGGGACATAAAGTTCTTGGATAAGTGAAAAAAAGACAATTTCTATTGAAATAATATAGAAATTGTCTTTTTTATAAATTTTTTAATTATTTTCAGCTCGTTGAGCTACTACTTTTCTTATATTAAGTGCCATTAATAC
>NZ_JAESMI010000007.1:0-33112 GCF_017893095.1 Staphylococcus sp. GDX8P80P
TCTTTTCCACTAGGAGTCGCGCAACAACATTCGTAATTCATCTCTAGAATTTCTTACATAAGTGCGCTAGCACTTATGTTCATTAATAATCAACGTAAGAGTCTCGCCAAAATACTTTGTATTTATATGTAATTTTACATTGTAATACTTTAAAAAAATAAGGCACTTTCGTATAATTTAATAAACATCACTAAACTAAATTAACGAGGTGCCTTATGTATAAAAATTATAACATGACTCAACTTACTCTACCAATGGAAACTTCAGTTCTTATCCCCACAAATGATATTTCACGACATGTAAATGATATTGTTGAAACAATTCCTGACAATGAATTCGACGAATTCAGACATCACCGTGATGCGACATCATATCATCCAAAATTATTTCAATAGAAATTGTCTTTATTCACTTATCCAAGAACTTTATGTCCCGGCCGCTACATTTTTATTGATTGCTAGCAAACTATTTAAGTTCTTGACGCACAGGCGTAGTTGCTGGCAATGTATTCATTATGTCCAAACGAGATTTAGTTTTTTTAATATTTACACCTAGTGATGATAGTAGTTTAACAACATTTTGTAATTTATCCGATTGACTCATGGCTTTCACCTCGTTTTATGACTTCAAGGTTATACTACCCCAATTAACAATGTTTTACTACATGAATTCAACATAAAATTGACATTTTATAAAATTAATTTCATTTATTAGCCTAAAACCTTAAATCCATCATCATAAATTTCTTTTTCAATACTATTTAAATTCGTTGGTGTTTCATAAGATATTGTGACCAATTGTTTATCTAGCTCAACACTTACTTTACTTACGCCAATCATATCTTCTAGTCTATGATGAAGTGCATTGGCTTGCTCTTCCGTTTGCAAACCACTCAATTTAATCTCACTATAATTCATTTCATTTACTCCTAATCTTTCATTAATTTCTGAAACGTTACTAATAGTTCTTCCATCGCTTCTTCTTGAGCCCCATTATTCACTTTATCCATAATGCAGCTTTTCATGTGATGATCTAACAATTTAGTGGCAACACTATTCAAAGCAGATCTTGTAGCTCTAATTTGGGTTAACACGTCATCACAGTAGACATCTTCTTCAATCATGCGATTGATTGCTCTAACTTGCCCTTCAATACGATTAAGTCTCGATTTTAAATTTAATTTAATTTGATCAGAATGATGTGCATTATCATGATTTTCCAAGGTCGTCACCCTTTCTATACGTACTATCATATCGTATAATTTACCTTACTATTCGTCAAACACTGTAACTTATTTCATGAAAAAGGGTCATGCTATTTGCTAAATGCCATGATACAATTAACGTTAAGAAAGTAAAAACTTGTCTTATTATTGCAAGAATTAAAATATTGAACAGGAGGCGTACTATGGTAGAAATATATTCAATGCCTTTCACGCATTCCTCATTGATTATTAATATCATATTAATTGCTGCCTTTATATTAAACTTAATTTTTGCATTTGTTATTATCTTTATGGAACGTCGCAGTGCTGGCTCTATATGGGCTTGGCTCCTCGTTTTAGTATTTTTACCAATCATTGGATTTATATTGTATTTACTATTAGGACGCCAAATTCAGCGCAATCGAATTTTCAAATTGAAAAAAGAAGACCGCAAAGGCCTTGCTATGATTGTGGATGAACAAATTGAAGCATTAGAAAGTGACGATTTCTCAAAAGGTAATCATCAAATTGTTAAGTTTAAAGAAATGGTACGCATGTTACTTTTTAACAATGCTGCGTTCTTAACGACAGATAATCGCATCAAAATATATACGGATGGTCATGCTAAATTTGATGCATTACTTAATGATATTAAAAATGCACAAGACTATATACATATTCAGTACTACATTTTTAAAAGTGATGGACTAGGCCGTCAAATTCTCTCAGCACTTGAGGATAAACTTGATGAAGGCTTAGAAGTTAAAATGTTATACGATGATATGGGTTCAAGAACTTTAAGAAAAAAAGATTTAAAACATTTTCGTCAAAAAGGTGGACATGTGGAATCGTTCTTTCCCTCTAAACTTCCCCTCATCAATCTCCGTATGAATAACCGAAACCATAGAAAAATCGTTATTATTGATGGCAAAATTGGTTATGTAGGAGGGTTCAATGTCGGTGATGAATATTTGGGTAAAGATAAAAAGTTTGGCTATTGGCGAGACACCCACTTAAGATTAGAGGGCGATTCTGTTAACGCACTGCAACTTAGATTTATATTGGATTGGAATTCACAATCCAATCGTGATTCAATCGAATATAAAGATAGCTATTTTCCAGATGTAGACTCAGGTGGAACAATTGGTGTACAAATTGCGTCAAGTGGTCCTGATGAGGATTGGGAACAAATCAAATATGGTTACTTAAAAATGATATCTTCCGCAAAACACTCTATTTACATCCAATCACCTTATTTTATACCTGATCAAGCATTTATCGATGCAATTAAAATAGCAGCCTTAGGTGGTGTGGAAGTCAATATCATGATACCTAATAAACCGGATCATCCTTTCGTTTATTGGGCTACATTGAAAAATGCAGCTTCTCTACTATCAGCTGGCGTTAAAATTTATCATTATGATAATGGGTTCTTACATTCTAAAACTTTAATTATTGATGATGAAATCGCATCAGTAGGCACAGCCAATATGGATAATCGTAGTTTCACACTAAATTTCGAAGTGAATGCATTTGTTTATGATGAGACGATTGCAACTCAGTTGAAAGAAGCATTTATTCAAGATATGAAAGTCTCTTATCAACTTACTGAGGAATTATATAATAAACGAAGTTTATGGATTAAATTCAAAGAAGGCATATCTCAATTACTTTCACCTATTTTATAAATATCTTTAATTGTTATCAGCATATTTACAATTATTACTGTAAATACGTACAAGTTAATTTAATAAGGAGCGTAACATGAAAGTACAACAGCAAATACAGTTAGCGTATAATTATATGAAAGAGTTTCATATAAGCGATTATTCTGGTCACGATATTGCGCATGTGGAACGTGTAACGTCGTTAGCGCAAATCATTGCTAAAAACGAACAACAGGGTGACTACTTAATTATCACGTTATCTGCCTTACTACATGATGTCATCGATGATAAATTAACAGATAAAGCAATTGCATTAAATCAACTTAAAACATTTTTAGAACATATTGAAGTGACACCTACGCAGCAACAATCGATTATTTATATTATCGAACATATGAGTTATAGAAATGGACGCAATAATGAGGTAGCTCTTTCAATAGAAGGACAAATTGTAAGGGATGCTGACCGATTGGATGCTATTGGTGCAATTGGTATTGCAAGAACTTTTCAATTTGCAGGCCATTTTAATGAACCTATGTGGACCGAATCGCCATATAGTGGACCACCAAATACAGATAGCATTCCAAATTTGCCCCCTTCTGCTATACGTCATTTTTATGATAAGTTGTTAAAATTAAAAGCATTAATGCTTACTAAAACTGGTAGACAACTGGCTGAAGAAAGACATGCTTTTATGGAGCAGTTTTTAACACAATTTTATAAAGAATGGCATATTGATTGAATGCTATAACAAAAAGGTCGATACCTCTTTCCAGGGTATCGACCTTTTCTATAATATAGCATTGATTAAGCTATTTACTTTTTCTTTTTATTATTCTTAGAAACAACTTGAGTGTTTTTACCTTTTTTATTTGAGTTACCATTATTTTCCTCAAATTTTTCAATCATTGGCGCAACTTCTCTTTGAGCAACTTTTTCATAGTACATATTGGCGAAGTAAGTTTGAACAATTAAGAATGCTGCACTGACAGACCAATATAGACCTAAAGCTGACGCCGAACTTAATGAAATCCAGATGATCATAATTGGTGATACAATCATCATCATGTAAGTCATTTGACGTTGTTCTTGAGGCATTTGTTTACTTGATACCCAAGCTTGGATAAAGTAAAGCACACCGGCAATAATAGTAATCCAAATATCAGGATGAACTAAATTGAACCATAAGAAGTGTGGATGTTCTGCAATTCCGCCACCAATACGATAACGTAATACGAAGTATAATCCCATAACAACTGGCATTTGAATTAATACTGGTAAACAGCCTAATGCACTCTTCATTGGATTAATATCGTATTTCTTATAAACTTCCATCATTTCTTGGTTTGCTGCCATTTTCTCTTCTTGAGTTCGTGCACGTTTAACTTTTTCTTGCACACCATCAACTTCTGGCTTAGCAACTTTCATTTTTTCACGCATCATATGACTATTTTTATAGTTTGATAACATGAATGGTAACAAGATAACACGAATTACTAAAACTAATACGATAATTGCAATACCGTAATCATCATTAAATACTGAATGGCCTAACCAATGTAAAACTCTAGACATTGGTTCTACGAATGTATTATAGAAAAATCCATCTCTATTACTAGATTTTGAATAATCACACCCGGCTAAAAAGACCATTACCCCTAATAACAAAGGTAGTAACGCTTTCTTCTTCATTTTTACACCTCTATTGATATATTCACATAGGGATTATTTTATCATAGTAACCGTGTACTAGAAAACAAAAAAAGAAAAATTTTCTTATTTATTTGAAATAACTTTGCATTTTAGTAACAGTCTTGTCAATATTATGACTACGTGCAATCGCCGAAATAACTGAAACACCGTCTGCACCATTTTGAGCAATAGGTTCAATATTGTCTTCTGTTATACCTCCAATTGCTACCATAGGTAACGAAGGATTGATCTTTTTTAATGTGGCAATCATAGCGGGACCTACTGGTGCACTCGCATCATTTTTAGAAATTGTTGCAAACATCGGTCCAACACCAATATAATCAACATGATCTAAATCGGATTGATTATATTCTTCCTCGTTGCCAATGCTAAGTCCTATGATTTTATTTTCGAACCGCTTAGCAAATGACTTCACATTTTCATCATCTTGCCCTACATGAATACCGTCTGCATTTATTTTTTCAGCTAAATCAACATCGTCATTTACAATAAATGGTACATGATAGTCATGACATAAATTTAATAACTCAATTGCTAAATTTTCTTTATCAGCACCGTCTAATGACGTTGGTCCTTTTTCACGAAATTGAAAAAGCGTGATACCGGCATTTAAGGCATGCTTCACTATTTCTCTAATATCTTTTCCCTCTGGAATATCTTGCGTACCGCAAATAAAATAAACATTTAATCGTGATGGATTAAACATTTTAATCCACCTCTTGTCTTTTGACTTGTTGTTGGTAGGTATTAAAATCAATGACATACATTTGATCTAATAATTTAGATAAAAACGTACCCGGTCCATTTACTTGTTGATCTTGTTCAGCGCGTTCAGCAGCAATATTATAGATGCTAACCGCTTCTTCTAACACTTGTAGAGATGGCGTTTCTTCTTTAAATAAGAAACTTGCTACAATGCCCCCAAGTAAGCATCCAGCACCAGTAATCTTGGCTAATAATGGTGACCCATTAGATAACTTCACCACTTTATTATTTTGGACAATAACATCTTCTTTACCAGTTAACACGATGGCTGTATTCAATTTCTCATGGGCACGCTTAGCTATTTCAACAACGTCTAAGTCAGTTTCACTATCCGTACCTTTCATCGTTGTTGTTGCATCTACTAACGTTAAAATTTCAGAAGCATTACCTTTAATAACTGATACTTTCACTTCTGATAAGAATTTTTGGCAAAATGCTTTGCGATACGAAGAAGCACCAACTGCTACTGGATCAAATACAATGGGTGTTCCTTGTTGATTCGCTATTTTACCTATTTCCAAAATGTCTTGTTCATTTACCTTAGTCATCGTACCAATATTAATAAGTAACGCCCCTGCAACTTTATAAAATTCTTCCGCTTCTTCAGGTGCTTCACTCATTGCTGGACTAGCACCAATGCTAAGTAATCCATTTGCCGTAAAGTTTTTCACGACATCATTTGTATAACAGACAACTAAAGGATTCTCTTGTCTTAAACGTTCCAAATTATTCATCATCTAATCCAACCTTCTTCATATATGCAAAATGGTTTACCGGTCCTCTACCTTGACCAATTTCTGGCGTATATTGAATACTCAATGAAATAAATTTCTTCGCTTTTTTAACCGCTTCATAGATAGATTTACCTTTAGCCAGTTCTGCAGTAATCACTGCTGAGAATGTACATCCAGTTCCGTGCGTATGTTTAGTGTCAAAGCGTTGATCTTCAAAGGTATACACATCATCCTTAGTAAATAAGAAGTCTTTAGCATTGTTTAAATCTGCAGAGTGTCCACCTTTTATGACAACGCCTTTACTGCCTATTTCATTAATAAAGATATTGCCTGCTTTACGAATATTTTCTTCCGTGTCTATTTTAATGCCTGTTATTTCCTCTGCTTCAGGAATATTAGGCGTGACGACATCTGCTAAAGGTAGTAATGTATTCTGTAAATGTTTCTTGGTTTCATCATCCATTAACGAATCGCCACTCTTAGCTAACATGACTGGATCGATGACGTATGGAATATCTGAATGTTGTCTCAAATAATGTTGAATTAACGCCATTGTTTCATGAGTCGCAATCATACCTGTTTTAATAGCATGTGGTAATTCGTCATTGAAGACGCTATCTAATTGTTCTTGAACCCAACTTGTCTCAAGATTATGGATATGTTGTACCCCTTTAGTATTTTGCGCAACGATACTTGTAATAGCTGCCATGCCGTAGACACCACAGGCATGAAATGATTTTAAATCGGCCATTACACCAGCGCCACCTGATGGATCAGTTCCCGCGATTGTTAAAGCGATTTTAGGTTTATGCATTTTTGTCGCCTCCGAAGTTCCATTGTTCGTTAGTATAAGCCATATTAAAGAAATTACGTTCGTGAATCGTACTTTGTAAGAAACTTTCTTTAATATCATGCTTTTCTTGTTCTGTACAATTTGCTGTTAATTCATCTAATAAATTATCAAATACTTCTATTAATGGACGCATTTCTGTACTATAGAAATCAAACCATTTTGCAGTTACAGAATCTCTATTTAGATTTTGATCCTCTAATGCCATTTTAGCTACAACTTCATATACATAAGGGCATGGTGCCATTGCAGCTATTGTATACGCCGCATTCTCATGTGCATAGGCATGATAATACATATGTTTAATGTAATGATCACCGCTTGGAGGCCATACTTTTTCTTTAACAATTTCTTCATAAGGTTCATTAATGTAATCTGCTAAAATTTCATGTGCCTCAACTTCACCATCTAGCATAAATTCAATTTGTTCAACTAAAAATTTAACATCTTTCATTGTTGGTGCTTTTGGGATAAGAAGTGCATACAAATTTGTAAATTCCTTTAAATATGATGCATCCGCTCTTAAATATTGACGTACTGCTTGAGCGTCTAACTTCCCTTTTAAAAGGTCTTGAATAAACCCATCATTATAGATATCTTCAATAATAGGTTGTGAAGCCTCTTTAATCTCAGTTGAAAATGTCATAGTCATATCCTCCTTAAAATTTAAAAATGCTACATTTCAACGTAGAAATGTAGCTATCATTCAATAAAGAGAACATAACATATACATTACTACTTTCCTACGTTGGCATTAACCAAATCAGGTTATAAGGGTCTGAATTTAATCATCTCAGCCATTGGCAATGGCTCCCCTAGTAGCATTATCTTATTAATTTAACGATATCAAATTGATTAGGATTTATCAAATAAAACAGAAAGGGAGAGGACAGAAATAAAATAAACTCATTGTTCTCCCTAGCTTACTTTGCTTGTAGCATTTATTAGTGAAATTCTCTTTGTTGGGGCCCCGCCCGCAAGGATAACTAGTGCTGAAAAAGCTTGATTTAAGCGTATTTTCAAATCAGTCATCTATTGTCAAAATGAAAAAGCAGGCTGAGACACTTTATTATGTCCCAGCCTACTCAATTAATATTATTATATTGCTAAATTAAGCAGTTACCCATTGTGATGGTCCTGCAGTATTATATAATTTAACAGCAGCAGCATCTTGAACGTGTTCTGGTGCTTGTGCTGGTGAAACACCTTTATATTGAGCAGGTGCTACTGAATCCCAAGTTGATTGTAAGAATTGATATTTACCTGCTGCACCTGAACTTGGATTAATAGCAGTAATGTCGCCACCTGATTCACGTTGTGCAATTTGTTGTAAATGACTGTTTACATTTACAGAAGAACCACTTGAAGCAGTGTTACTTGAAGCACTTGAGTTAGAAGTTGTAGCTTCAGTTTGTGGTTGTTGTGTTTGTTGAGTTTGTGGTGCTTGTTGTACTTGTGTTGGTTGAGCTTGACTAGATTGTTGTGAAGAAGCTACTTGTTCAGCTGAAGTTTGGTTAGTAGCAGCTGATGCTTGTTCACTAACATCTTGTTGTGGTGAAAATAAGCCTGTTTGTGCATAGTTCCAACTCCAGTTAGTACCATCTGATTCGAAATGATAAGTGAAACCTTCATAATCAAATGTTACGTTATATGCACCTTCTTGGATAGGGCTATTATTTAATGATTGATCATTTGATTGTGCTAATTGTGCTAATTCAGCTTTATTTACTTGAGCTTCGCTCGCATCTGCGTGTCCAGCGTTGCCAGCAACTACTCCTAAACCTACTGCTAATGATGAAGCAATAATTGTCTTTTTCATAATTATATATATCCTCCTAGATTTGTTTGTGTCTTAATAATAAATTTTACAAGTAACACTTTAACATCCATAAAACCATAGTAGGTTACAGTGAAATAAAAAAAGCCAGTACTTTTTTACATCCAAATTACAAACGTACTGTAACCCTATTTTTTAGTTATGGACTTTCATGACGGTTTTGAGTAGCGATATGTATAAGTATCTCTTGTAATACTAATGAAATCTTTCAGATAATTATATTAAAAATTTAAGAACCTCTCTTATAAAATTGATAATATAAGAGAGGCCATGAGTATAATTAAAGAAGTTATTTATAGTAAATAGAGATGGAGTTAATAGAACATTAGTTTATATCAATCACTTCTAGGTGATCGTATGAATAAGTGTCTTCATTGAATGAGGTGTCAGGGAGAATATCATTATTTTTGGATTTGGGGGACATAAATTTAATTGTTTCAACATATAATTCAGTCACAAAGTGCGTTTGGCCCTCTTTATCGTATTTACGTGATCTCATTTGACCAGTAATACCTACTAAAGCGCCTTGATCAGTATACAATTCAATATTGGTAGCTGTTTTACCAAAAGCTTTACAAAATATATAATCACAAGCTATTTCATTGTTGTCATCTTTATAATTACGTTCTGTTGCAACACAGAACGTGGCTATCTTCACCTCCTCTTTCTCAAATATTTGTGCCTTTTTGGTCAACCGACCTACTATCACAATCTTGTTTAGCATGTGTCACCTCCTTCTACAACTATAGTATTCATTTATAACGATGGCGTCAAAATTCTATTTTTAAGATTTTTATTCCTATTAATACTCAAAGTTTGATATATTTAAAGAAAATAATTGTAAAACTCATATTAGATTATTGATAATTTCATTTTTTGCATAATTTTAATTTTTTTGGGGATGTGATGAAGTGAAGACATTTAAAGCTGTACGTTTTCAAATTGTTAATGAAAATGGAGGTATAACTGAATTTGAGCTAGAAGATGGTGTAATCATCAATAAAGAAAATAGTGGTACTGGTTGGCTTCTAGAGGTTGTCATTTCAAATGCGCACTATGAAACAATGAAAAAATATTATGATGATCAAACACTATTAGATATTAGAGTCGTGATAACACGCCCTTCGAATGATCCTGCACTTTTTGATGCTACAATCAAAAGTATTTCTGAATTCGAAACAACAATGTCAATTGTATTAGATTGTCATATTTACACCTTACGACAAGTTTATGCAGAGAGTTTATTAGAACAATTAGTTGATGAAGGACTGTCAGGTGAGGAATTAAAAGTAACATTTAATCGTATGATGCAATCTAAACCTAAACTAAAAGAAGAAAAATTTGAAAGAGAATAAAATAGGAGTGGAACACAATTCAATGTTCCACTCCTATTTATATTGATTATAAAAGCATGTTTTGGTTTAAGCATCTTGGATAGCGAAAGTTAATTCACAACTACAAGCGAGTTGGCCATCTACCGTAGCCTTTGCTGTACCTTTTCCGATTGGACCTTTGATTTTAGTAATTTCTACCTCTAACATTAGCGTATCACCAGGCGTTACTTGTTTTTTAAATCTACATTTATCAATTCCAGCAAACAATGCAATTTTTCCTTTATTCTCTTCGCTATTAAGCATAGCAACAGCACCTGTTTGTGCTAATGCTTCAGTAATTAATACACCAGGCATAACAGCATAATCTGGGAAGTGCCCTTGGAAAAATGGTTCATTACCAGATACTTGTTTTAGTCCAACACATCTCTTGCCCTCTTCGTATTCAACTACACGATCAATAAGTAAAAATGGTTGTCTATGTGGGATAATTTGCTTAATTTGATTATAATCGAAAATTGTTTCCATAATGTATGTCCTCCAGAAGTATTATAAAGTGAGTATACGATTAATCATTTACTCGTTCAATATTAGCACCTAATGACTTTAATTTCTCATGGAAATTAACATAACCGCGGTCTAAATGTTTTAATTCTGTAACCTGAGTTGTACCATCAGCTACTAAGCCAGCTAAAATTAATGCTGCCGCTGCTCTTAAATCTGTTGCTTTAACTTGAGCACCTTGCAATTGACTCTTACCTTGAATTTTAGCACTTCTACCTTCTACAGTAATATTTGCATTCATACGCTTAAATTCTGCAACATGCATGAATCTATTTTCAAAGACAGTTTCCGTAATGACTTTATGTCCTTCAGCAGTTAATAATAACGCCATCATTTGTGATTGCATATCTGTTGGGAACCCAGGGTGTGGAAGTGTTTTGACATCAACTGGTTTAAGTTCACCCTCTGCCGTAACACGAACGCCATCTTCTTGGAAATCTAAATTAACGCCCATTTCTTCAAGTTTATAAATTAGACTCGACATATGTTCTTTTACTGCGTCTCTAACAAATACATCACCACGCGTAATAGCAGCTGCTATGATTAATGTACCTGCTTCAATTCTGTCAGGAATGATTGAATGTTCTACACCTTTCAACTTATCAACACCATGAATCGTAATGGTATCAGTACCTGCTCCGGTTACTTTGCCACCCATTTCATTAATATAATTTGCTAAATCAACAATTTCAGGCTCTTTAGCAACATTTTCAATCACTGTTTTACCTTTAGCAAGTGAAGCTGCCATAATGATATTTTGTGTTGCACCGACACTTGGGAAATCTAAATGAATGTCTGTACCTTTCAAGCCGTCTTTTGTGCTAGCGTAAATATTCCCATTCTCTAGATGTATGTCTGCACCTAATGCCTCAAACCCTTTAATATGTTGCTCTATTGGACGAGCGCCGATTGCACAACCACCTGGTAATGCAACGATAGCATGACCTAAACGTGCTAACAAAGGACCCATAACTAAGATGCTTGCTCGCATTTTACTAACATATTCATAAGGGGCTTCTTCTTTTAAAGTCGTTGATGCATCTACTGTAACTGCACCTTCTTCTTTATTATATTCAACTTTAGCATTTAAAGTCGATAATACATTGTTTATCGTTACTACATCGCTTAAATCTGGTACATTAACAAGTTTACTTTTTCCTTCTGAAGCTAATAGTGATGCAGTCAATATTGGTAATACTGCATTTTTAGCTCCTTCAACTTTAACTTCTCCAGTTAGGCGATTGCCACCTTCAATTACTATTTTATCCATATTAATCCTCCACTTTAAACTCCTATTACTATCTTCATTTCCCGATTTTCAATCAATTATTTATTTATTATATCTATTTTTAAAAAGAATTTACAATAATCTCATTATTGAAATAAAAATTTCACTTGAGTTGAGAATTGTAATAAATCAATTAAAAAATTGCTCACGGCTGTACCCAATAAGATGGCTAAAAACATTAGACAAACTTGTACTTGAGTAGCGTAACCTTTTTTAAAAAATTGATCTAATTTGAGAGAGTTTAAGGCCCAATAAGCTATACATATACACAAAACATGTAAAACCAAGTGTATGATCGCAAACTGTCCAATATAATCCATGACTTTCTCTCCTTTTAGATTTCTGTACTATATTGTACATTAAAAATGCACAGAATGATACTAAACTTGACTATCATAGAACACAAAAAAGGTTTGAAAACTAAATTTAGTTTTCAAACCTTTTTAATTATTTTAATTGTGCTACGCGTAAGCGGTTTTCAGCTCTAGCCAACGCTCGTTTAGCTCTGTTTATATCACTGTTATCCTGATCGTCCAAATGAGATTGTGCTCTTTGACGTGCTAATTTAGCTCGTTCAACATCTATCTCACTGGCAGTTTCAGCTGTTTGAACAATGACAGATACTTTATGTTGTCTAATTTCAACAAAGCCACCACTAACAGCTATATATTCAGTACCATTTCTAAAGTTCACTTTAACATGGCCTGTTTTTAATGCGGCAACTGTCGGAATATGCCCACTCATGACACCCATTTCACCAGCTGTTGTTTGAAAAACAACTAGTTCAACGTCATCTTTTTCGTAGACTGAACCATTAGGAGTGACAATATCAAGATTAACTGTACTCATTATCTATACCTCCTAATTGTTTAGACTTCAACACCCATATCTTTTGCTTTGGCAATTACATCTTCCATACTACCAACTAAACGGAAAGCATCTTCAGGAATATGGTCGTATTTACCATCTAAAATCGCTTTGAAATCAGCTACTGTCGTTTTAACAGGTACATATGAACCTTTTTGACCAGTAAATTGTTCTGCAACGTGGAAGTTTTGTGATAAGAAGAATTGAATTCTACGTGCACGTTCTACTGTAAGTTTATCTTCTTCTGATAACTCATCCATACCTAAAATTGCGATAATATCTTGCAATTCTCTATATTTTTGAAGTGTTGATTGAACATCACGTGCCACTTCATAGTGCTCTTGACCAACAATTGCTGGTTCTAACGCTCTTGATGTAGACGCTAATGGATCCACAGCTGGATAGATACCCATTTCTGTTAATTTACGTTCAAGGTTAGTTGTCGCATCTAAGTGAGCGAATGCAGTTGCTGGCGCTGGGTCAGTATAGTCATCGGCTGGTACGAATACGGCTTGGATTGATGTTACAGAACCTTTATTCGTTGATGTAATACGTTCTTGTAATTG
Source organism: Staphylococcus sp. GDX8P80P (assembly GCF_017893095.1). Classification (NCBI taxonomy): domain Bacteria; kingdom Bacillati; phylum Bacillota; class Bacilli; order Caryophanales; family Staphylococcaceae; genus Staphylococcus; species Staphylococcus sp. GDX8P80P. The sequence continues at coordinate 13,387 of NZ_JAESMI010000007.1, forward strand.
ACCCATTTCTGTAGCTAATGTAGGTTGATAACCTACGGCAGAAGGCATACGTCCTAATAAAGCTGATACTTCAGAACCTGCTTGAGTAAATCTGAAAATGTTATCGATGAATAAAAGAACGTCTTGTCCTTGTTCATCACGGAAGTACTCAGCCATTGTTAATGCAGATAAAGCTACACGCATACGCGCACCAGGTGGCTCGTTCATTTGACCGAATACCATCGCTGTTTTCTTGATAACACCACTATCTCTCATTTCATAGTAAAGGTCATTACCTTCACGTGTACGTTCACCTACACCAGCGAATACAGAGATACCACCGTGTTCTTGTGCGATGTTATTAATTAATTCTTGAATTAATACGGTTTTACCAACTCCGGCACCACCGAATAGTCCGATTTTACCACCTTTAATATAAGGTGCTAGTAAGTCTACAACTTTAATTCCAGTTTCAAGAATTTCCACTTCAGTAGATAATTCATCAAAATTAGGTGATTGTCTATGAATTGGATCACGTCTCACTGAACTATCTAATTTATCTTCTAAATCAATTGTATCACCTAAGACGTTAAATACACGACCTAGCGTTACTTCACCAACTGGCACTGAAATATCTTGTCCAGTGTTTTGAACTTCCATGCCTCGTTGAACACCATCTGTTGAATCCATAGCGATTGTACGAACAACGTCATCACCTAGTTGTAATGCAACTTCAAGTGTTAATTCAAAAGTACCATCTTCTTTTGGAACTTCAATGATTAAGGCGTTATTAATTTCAGGTACTTCATTATGTTCAAAACGAACGTCAATAACAGGACCCATAACCTGAGTTACACGGCCATTACCCATGTTGTTTCCTCCTTTAAAATATTATTCAAGTGCTGCGGAACCACCAACAATTTCAGTAATTTGTTGTGTGATTTCAGCTTGTCTCGCTCTATTATATTGTAATGATAAGTCATCAATAAGTTCAGTCGCATTATCAGAAGCATTTTTCATTGCAGTCATTCTCGCTGCATGTTCACTAGCCTTAGCATCTAAAATCGTTCCATAAATTAAACTTTCAACATATTGAGGAAGAATAACACTTAGGATAGATTCTTTATCCGGTTCAAATTCATAAGAAGACATTTGACCTTGACCTTGGCTAGAATCTTCTCGAGATAATGGTAAAACTTGTTTAGTCGTTGGTTTATTTTCAAGAACACTAACATAATGACTATAATAAATTTTTAATTCATCAATATGTTCTTCACTAAATAAGTCAATCGCATGTTTCGCAATTGCTTGTATTGATTTGAATGAAGGTTGATCGGGAACATCAACAAGTGAATTCTCAATTTCATAACCTCTATTTTTAAGGAAATCAACACCAGATTGACCTAATACAATAATGCTATATTCATCACTACTAGAATGTTTTTCACTAATATCATTAATCAGTCGTTTTAAGACATTTGAACTGTATGCACCTGCTAAGCCTTTGTCACTAGTAATTACTAAGTAACCACTACGTTGAACTTGTCTAGGTCTTAACATAGGATGACTAGAGTGTTTACTCGCTCCTGCAATTGCAGTAATCGCATCCTGCATTTTTTCCATATAGGGTTCAAATTGCTTTGTGTTTTTTTCAGCTCGACGTAATTTTGAACTTGATACCATGTTCATTGCTTTGGTAATTTGTTTCATTTTTTTCGTCGATTTGATACGACCATCTATCTCTTTTAATGAAGCCATTATCTCACCACCCTTTCAATTTAAAGTTTAATTATTCAGATTTGCTAAAGCTTTTCTTGAATTCATTAATTGTAGCTTCAAATTTTTCGTCAGATGGTAAGGCACCAGTTTCTCTAATTTCATTTAATAAGTCAGAACCATTTGATTTCGCCCAACTGTTTAATTCGTCTTCGAAACGTGTAATATCCTCAACAGGAATATCATCTAAATAACCTTTTGTTAAGGCATATATAATTAAAACTTGGTTTTCAACAGGTAATGGTTTGTTTTGGTCTTGTTTCAACACTTCAACCGTACGTTTACCTCTTTCAAGTTTTCTGGCTGTGAATTCATCTAAATCAGAACCGAATTGCGCAAATGATTCTAACTCTCTATAAGAAGCTAAGTCTAAACGTAGCGTTCCTGCTACCTTCTTCATTGCTTTGATTTGAGCAGATCCACCTACACGTGAAACTGATTGTCCCGCATTAATCGCAGGTCTTACACCTGAGAAGAATAAGTCAGATTGTAAGAAGATTTGTCCATCTGTAATTGAAATTACGTTAGTTGGTACATAAGCAGAAATATCCCCTGCTTGTGTTTCGATAATTGGTAACGCCGTAATTGAGCCGCCGCCTAAATCATCATTTAATTTGGCTGCTCTTTCTAATAATCTACTATGTAGATAGAAAACATCACCAGGGTATGCTTCACGACCTGGAGGTCTACGTAAAAGTAATGATAACTCACGGTATGCTGCCGCTTGTTTTGTAAGATCATCATAAACGATTAATACATGCTTACCATTAAACATGAATTCCTCACCCATAGTTACACCAGAATAAGGTGCAATATAAAGTAATGGTGAAGGTTCAGATGCTGAAGCTGAAACAACAATAGTGTAATCTAATGCGCCAGCTTGACGTAATTTTTCTACATTTGCACGTACAGTTGAATCTTTTTGACCAATTGCTACGTAAATACAAATTGTATCTAAACCTTTTTGGTTTAAGATTGTATCAATACCGATGGTTGTTTTACCTGTTTGTCTATCTCCGATAATTAACTCACGTTGACCACGTCCGATTGGAACTAATGCGTCAATCGCTTTAATACCAGTTTGAAGTGGTTCGTCAACAGATTTACGAGCCATTACACCTGTTGCTTTTTGTTCAACAGGGCGTGTTTTTGTTGTATTGATAGGACCTTGTCCATCAATAGGTTGACCTAATGGGTTAACAACACGACCAATAAGTTCTTCCCCTACTGGAACTTCCATAATACGTCCAGTACGTCTAACTTCGTCGCCTTCAGTAATTTCAGTATATGGTCCTAAAATAACTACACCCACATTTGATTCTTCAAGGTTTTGAGCTAAACCAAGAACACCATTTGAGAACTCTACTAGCTCACCAGCCATACAGTCATTTAATCCGTGAATTAATGCGATACCGTCACCAATTTGGAGTACCGTACCTACATCAGTTACAGACATTTCAGACTCATAATTTTCAATTTGTGAGCGAAGTAATGCACTGATTTCTTCAGCTTTTATGGCCATCTATGTCACTCCTCTTTATTTTAGTTTACTCTTCTAAATTTGCGTTCGATTTGTTCTAAATCTTTTTTAACACTGCCATCTAGCACAGTAGTACCAACTTTAACTCTAAATCCTCCAATTAATTCAGGATTTATTTTCGTAGTAATATGTACTTGTGATAAATTCGTTTGTTTTAAAATTAAGTCTTTAATACGACTAAGTTCATCATCACTTAATTGATAAACTGATTCAACAATGGCTGAATCTTCATTATGATATTCATTGTATAAACTTTTAAATTCTTTAAAAATTGAATTGATCAGTACTAAATGACGATTATTAGCTAATATCATTAGCATATTTTTTAAGTAATAATTAGCATCTCCAAAAACGATACCAACAAATTTGCGTCTTTCAGAAGCTGGTTGGTTAGGATTTGAGTCAATTGCTCTTAAATCTTCATCATAGTTTTTTGTGGCTTCACTAACTATACTAAGTTCTTCGTACATTAAATCTAATCTGTCTTTATCGATAGCGACGTCAAATAATGCTTTAGCGTATTTATTTGCTACATTTGCCATTATTTATCGCCTGCCTCTTTTAAATACTTATCAACAAGTTCTTTTTGATCTTGTTCTGAAATTTCTTTTTGAAGTACTTTAGATGCAATCAATACTGATAACTCAGACACTTGATTGTTAATATCTGCTAATGCACGTTCTTTCTCGCTATTGATTTCACTTTGAGCAGTTTCAATCATACCGTTTGCACGAATATTTGCTTCATGAATGATTTCTTCATGTTGTTTACGTGCTTGAACTCTAGCATCTTCTAAAATACGTTGAACTTCATCTTGAGTTTGTTTTAGTGTCTTTTTATTTTCTTCTTCAAGTTTTTGTGCATTTAATTTTGCTTCTTCAGCTTCATCAATGTCTCTATTGATGTCGCGTTCACGTTTGTCCATTACTTCTTTTAATGGACCCCAAGCAAATTTCTTAAGTAGTGCTAATAAAATAGCAAATGTGATTACTGTAACAATGACAGTACCCCATTCAACACCACCACCTGCTGCACCTAAAACGAATGAATTAGTTAATGCATTCACTGGCATTTGACACTCCTTTCATAATTAATCACCACTTGCCATTAAATAAAACGAACGGCGAAGATCCAAGTGACTTCGCCATGAAATTTTCTTATTGGAAAAGAGTCATGAATGCGATTACAACACCGATGATAGGTAATGCCTCAACTAAACCAATACCGATGAACATGATACTCATTAATTGTCCACGTGCTTCTGGTTGACGAGCTACACCTTCTACTGTTCTTGAAACGATAAGACCGTTACCGATACCTGCGCCTAGTGCTGATAAACCAATTGCAATTGCTGCTGCGATTAAACCCATATTAATAATTCCTCCTAAAATGTTTGTTTAAGTTAATGTGTGTCCGCTACTTTGTGGGACATGTAAACCATTGAAAGCATGATAAATATATATGCTTGGATTGAGCCGACAAAGATAGAGAATCCTTGCCATACGATTAAACCTGGAATACCTATAATCCAACCCCAAGCACTGCTTACAACTAAGCCGGCTAATAAAGAAAGTAATAATTCACCGGCAAATATATTACCGTATAAACGTAGACCAAGTGTTAATGTTGAAGAGAATTCTTCAAAAACATTGATAATTGCTAATGGCCAGAATGGTTTAAAGTAATTACCTATGTAAGCTTTAGTTCCACGCATTTTCACACCATAATAGTGTGTAAGTAATATCATCATAGTTGATAATGTCAATGTGACAGTTGCATCAGCTGTTGGAGATTTCCACCATAGATAATGATCTTTAGTCACTATAGCAAATGGTAGTCCTAACATGTTTGCAACAAAGATAAATAAAATCAATGTTACTGCTAAGAAGTGAAACTGACCACCTTTTTTCCAAGCCATATTACTCTCTATGATGCTTCTTACAAAGTCAAAGATCCATTCGATAAAATTCTGTTTACCTGATGGTCTTTTCTTTAGATTACGCGTACAAATAATAGCTATTAGAAAAACAATGATTGCTGTAATAACTAACATCATGATGCTTGCTAAATTGAAAACGAGATCAAAACCAAATACATTCCAACTTACGAGCGGGTTTTTGTGATCCATGTACTCACCTCTTTCTTTATTAAAATTTTAATTCTTAAGCAGTAGAGGGCGTAAAATGATTAAAACATAAGAAAACATAAGACCAATCATTACCCCAATAATATTGACATTATCTTTAAATAAAAACCATATTACACACGCAATGATAGCGACTAAGTACCTCCAAGTATTGCCCGTAGAAATATGTATGTTATCTGGTTGCTTTGCCCGAGATAAATATAATTCGAAAATATAGGTATTTATTAAAGATCCAAATGTTCCTATTATTAATCCTAGAATAAAAGGATTTGGAATAACGATATACAACACAGCCAATATAATTAAAAAATAAATATAATATTGAATGAATTGTTTAAATATGATGCTGAAACGCCTCATTTTTCTCCTCCAAATTAACTTATGACAACCATATAAACCGTTCCACTCATACAAATTTAATAATAATATAGGGTAAATAGTGTGTCAATTCTATTCAAATTGTTGTAAAAATTAACTCTTTTTTTGTCACAAAATGTTCACAATTTAGATTTTTTTATGATTTGAAGGGCTCTGGTGAATTTGATGTCAAACCAAAATAATATTTTATACTCTCACAAATTCTTATAGATGCTTTACCATCACCATAAGGATTTTGAGTTTGTGACATTTGATTATAAATTATTTCGTTATCCAATAATTCTGCCGTTGTATGATGCACATTTTCAAAATCCGTTCCAATTATTTTCAAAGTGCCCGCTGCTACACCTTCTGGTCTCTCGGTTACATCTCTAAGCACTAGTACAGGTTTATTCAATGAAGGTGCCTCTTCTTGAATACCGCCTGAATCCGTCAAGATTAAATAGGCGTTACTTACGAAGTTGTGGAAGTCTACAACGTCTAATGGTTCAATTAATTCAATACGCTCATGATCACCTAAATACTTATAAGCTAGTGACCTTACTTTAGGATTCAGATGTAGTGGTGATACAATGACCACATCTTCATATTCATCAACAATAGTGCGCATTGCTTTATAAATCTCAATCATTGGCTGTCCAATATTTTCTCTTCGGTGAACAGTTAATAGAATAATGCGTTTATTTTGATGCTTTGTGATTATATCTGATGTATATTCCTTTTGGACCGTTAATTTAAGTGTATCAATAGCAGTATTTCCAGTAATAATTACTGTGTCTGGATTTTTCTGTTCTTGAAGCAAATTATTCGCTGCACCTTTAGTAGGCGCAAAATGCAGGTCGGCTAAATTACTTACCATTTGCCTATTTATCTCTTCTGGGAAAGGTGCATATTTACGTCGTGTTCTTAAACCAGCTTCTACGTGACCAACAGGTACTTGATTATAAAAAGCAGCTAGTGCACCTGAAAATGTAGTAGTGGTATCGCCATGGACGAGCACCATATCCGGTTTTTCTTTTTTAATAATTTCTTCAAGTTGCGTCATTGCTCTTGATGTAATATCTGATAACGTTTGACCTTCCTTCATGATATTCAAATCATAATGTGGCTCGATGTTGAAAGTTTGTAAGACCGAATCTAACATTTCGCGATGCTGAGCAGTTACAACAATCATTGGTTCTAACTCAGCATCACACTCGAGTGCCTTCACTAAAGGTGCCATCTTTATTGCTTCTGGTCTAGTACCAAAGACTGTCATAATCTTTCTCATACATAAACTCCTATACCTATTTTGTACCGAACAATCTGTCTCCAGCATCACCTAAACCTGGTGTAATGTATGCTTTATCATTTAATTTTTCGTCTAATGCTGCAATATAGATATCGACATCATCGTGCGCTTCTTGCATTTTTTCAACACCCTCTGGTGCAGCAATAAGACACATGAATCTAATATTTTTAGCACCGCGTTTCTTCAACGAATTAATTGCTTCGATTGCTGATGCTCCAGTAGCTAACATTGGGTCTACCACAATAATTTGTCTCTCATCAATATCTTGTGGAAGTTTAGCAAAGTATTCTACTGCTTCCAATGTTTTAGGATCACGGTATAAACCAATATGACCAACACGTGCCGCTGGGACTAAGCTTAATACACCATCTGTCATCCCTAAACCGGCTCTAAGAATTGGAACAATTGCTAATTTTTTACCAGCTAATCTTTTTGCAGTCATAGTTGTTACTGGCGTTTTAATTTCAACATCTTGAAGTTCTAAATCTCTAGTAACCTCATACGCCATTAACATGCCGACTTCATCAACAAGTTCTCTAAATTCTTTAGTTCCCGTATTCATATCACGGATATAACTTAATTTGTGTTGAATTAGTGGGTGATCAAATACATGTACTTTACTCATTTATATTGCCTCCAAAATTTTATAAATTATTCATATAGCGGATATTTAGCTGTTAAACGACTTACCCTTTCTCTTGCTTCTTTCAATTTTGTATCATCATTAGGGTGTTTAAGTGCTAAGCTAATAATACGACCAACTTCTTTGAATGCTTCTTCATCAAAGCCTCTTGTTGTAGCAGCTGGTGTGCCTAAACGTATACCACTTGTTACAAAAGCTTTTTCTTGATCAAATGGAATTGTATTTTTATTACATGTTATTCCAATTGAATCTAATGTCGCTTCCGCTTCTTTACCTGTAACATTTACTGAGTTTTTAACATCTACAGATACTAAATGGTTATCAGTGCCACCTGACACAATTCTAAAGCCCTCTTCTTTCAACGTTTCAGAAAGCACTTTAGCATTTTTGATGACTTGCTCTTGATACGTTTTAAAGTCTTGTTCAAGTGCTTCACCGAATGCGACTGCTTTAGCAGCAATGACATGTTCTAAAGGTCCACCTTGTATTCCAGGGAATATTGTTTTATCTATATCCTTCTTATACGCTTCTTTACAAAGAATTAATCCACCACGTGGGCCACGTAAAGTTTTATGCGTCGTTGTTGTTACAAAATCAGCATATTCTACAGGATTTGGATGTAAACCTGCTGCAACTAAACCAGCGATATGAGCCATATCAACCATTAATTTAGCGCCAACTTCATCAGCGATTTCTTTAAACTTTTTAAAATCAAGTTGTCTTGAATACGCTGAAGTTCCTGCAACGATTAATTTAGGCTTGTGTTCATGTGCTAGTTGACGCACAACGTCATAGTCAATTTTTTCAGTTTCTTTATCTACGCCATAATCTACAAAGTTGTAGAATTTACCACTGAAATTAACTGGTGAACCATGCGTTAAATGACCACCATGACTCAAATTCATACCTAAAACAGTATCACCCATCTCTAAAGCGACAAGATATACTGCCATATTGGCTTGAGACCCTGAGTGGGGTTGCACATTTACATGCTCCGCACCAAATAATGCTTTCGCTCTTTCAATTGCAATCGTTTCAGTTACGTCAACATAATCACAACCACCATAGTAACGACGACCTGGATAGCCTTCAGCATATTTGTTAGTCATCACAGAACCCTGTGCTTCCATCACCGCTTCAGATACAAAGTTTTCAGATGCGATTAATTCAATGTTGTTATTTTGCCTATTATATTCATTTTGAATTGCTTCATAGACAGCTTTATCTTGATTTTGGATATATGACATATAAAAAATCCCCCTTTACACTTTCTAGCTTATTCGTATTTAGCTCGTTCACCACCGATTTTCTTAGGTCTTGATGTAGCTATCGTAACAATAGCTTCACCAACTTGTTTGACACTTGTTCTAACCGGTACACAAACGTGTTTAATATGCATTCCAATTAATGTTTGACCAATATCAATACCCTTAGGGACTGAAATATGTTCAACTACGATTGGATCATTCATTTGCTTATAAGCATAAGTTGCAAGACTTCCACCTGCGTGAACATCAGGAACAACTGATACTTCTTCCATCGTTAGCGGATTGAAATCTTCACGTTCAATTGTAACTGCTCTGTTAATATGCTCACAGCCTTGAAATGCAAAAGAAACACCAGTCTCTTGTTTCACTTGTGCTAATGCGCTAAAGATTTCCTCTGCAACTTCCATTGATCCTACAGAACCTATCTTTTGTCCTATAACTTCAGAAGTCGAACATCCTATCACGCAAATTTCATCTTTCTTGAAAAAAGATTGCGCCTTAAGTTCATCAAGCAAAGTTTTAAGTTCTTGCATTGAAATCTCCACCTTAATTACATAATTAAAAAGAAGCATAGCAAACTAGCTATACTTCTTTATTATAACTTATTTAACGCTTAACATATACTAATTGTATAATATTTCGCTTTATGAATCTGACTGTAATTTACTTATTAAGTGTTGAAGCTCTTTAAATGTTTGTCGGTAGGTTTCAATACTACCTCCAAATGGATCGCCAATATCACCTGATTCCCCAACATATTCACCAAGTTGATAAATGCGACCATTATCACCAAAACTATAAATAAGTTGTTGTTTATGCATTTCAGTCATTGTTAAGATTAAATCGCTTTCTAAATCCGCCTTACTAAATTGCTTGGCCCGCGTAGGTTCTGGCAATTCATGCTCAGCGATTACTTTAAGTGATTCAGGTGAAATAGATTGTCCATCTACTGCAAATAACCCTCTTGAATTAATAACATCTTTTTCGAGTATTTTCTTTGCAATACTTTCTGCCATCGGACTACGACACGTATTTCCAGTACATACAAACGTTATTCTCATAATGTTTCACCTCTAACTAAGTGATTTCCTGTAGCTTTACGCATTCTGTTCATAATTGCCTCTGTTGTATCTGTTTTATCAAATGCATAAATATATGCCTCATGTATTTCTGAATTTTCATCGATATCATGGAGTATTTTAAACAAATTATGATTGGCTTGTTTCGTATCATGCTGATCTTTACAGAGCGAAATGAATATGGCATCACTAGGGACAAAGTGTTTTAAATTATCCGGTAAAATAAAAGCGGTATGCGTCCAATCTTTAACAGTTGTAATAGGTTTACTTAGATTTGTCAGCATCGTTACAGGTGTTTCAGGAGCATAGTGCTTATATTTCATACCAGGGGCTATCGGTTTGCTTGTCGTATCATAATGATAATGTTCAACACTTCCAGGCAAGACTTCATTAATCATTGATTGTGTAATTGCTCCTGGTCTGGCTATTCTAAATGGGAACTGTGTGCAATCGAGTACAGTACTTTCTAGGCCTTCTTCACTTTGATCTCCATTAACGATTCCATCTATCTTCCCATTTAAATCGGAATAAACATGTTGAAACGTCGTAGGTGAAGGTCTACCACTGACATTAGCACTTGGCGCAGCAATCGGCATATCCGTATATTGGAGAATTGCACGGCCAATGGGATGACTTGGCATACGTACAGCGATGGATTGCAAACCACCTGTCACTTTGTCACAGAGATACCCAGGCTTTAAAGGTAAAATAAATGAAATCGGACCTGGCCAAAATTCATCCATCAAGCATTTTGCCTCACTTGGTAAGTGTGACACAAAATCATCAATTTGAGAGATGTCGTGAATATGTACAATTAATGGATTGTCGGAAGGACGACCCTTGGCTTGATATATATTTGAAACGGCTTGTTGATTTCGGGCATCTGCACCCAACCCATATACTGTTTCTGTTGGAATTGCAATTAAACCACCATCTTGATATATCTGCTTTATTTTGTCTAATTCCGGATAATCTAATGGCGCATTTTGATATTGACGCATATCCCATAAATTTGTTTTCATCAAGCTCACTCCTCCATCATTTTTATTCATATATAGGAAAAGAAGCTGAGACAAATCAAACTGTCTCAGCCTACAATATCATTTTTGGCAGTGGCTAACTGATTTGAAAACGCGCTTAAATTAAGCCATTTCAAACCTAGTCATCCTTACCGGTGGGACCCAGCAAAAAGAATTTCATCAAGAAATTCCATAATCAAAACAAGCTGGGGCGGGACTACGAACTCATTTTAATATCTATCCCGTTCCCTTTGAGTTTCACCATTTAAATGATACGATTCTATCATTTCCATTTATATCTTTGATAACTTTAACATCCAAATTAGGATATTTTTCTAAAATGATACTTCTTAATTTCTCACCTTGATTATAGCCAATTTCAAAGGTCACATAAGCATCATCATTGAGCACTTGAGGTAAGTCATTAAGGATTGATTCATAAATAGCATAGCCTTTATTTTCTGCGAATAATGCTTTATGGGGCTCGTATTTAACAACTGTAGGTGCCATTGTATCCATCTCATCAACATCAATATATGGTGGATTGGAAATAATACCATCCAATTTAATATTATGTTGGATAAACGGTTTCAAGGCATTGCCTTTCAAGAAATGGATATCCACCTCATGATTATGCGCATTATCAGCAGCGATATCTATAGTTTCTTGAACGATATCTGTTGCATAAACAGTAAAGTCATTATTTAGCTTTTTTAATGTAACAGCCAATACACCACTACCCGTTCCAACATCAGCAATCGATGCGCTTGAGTTACAATGCTCAAGAAAATGCAACATTACTTCCTCGGTTTCAGGTCGTGGAATTAAACAATGTTCATTGACTTGAAATTGGTAGCCATAAAAAGATTGAAATCCAACAATATATTGGATTGGTTCTCCTAAAAGCATTCGTTCAGTAGCCAGCGAAAACTTAATTTCTTCTGCTTTTGACATATCATCATACATATGAATTAAATAATCCGTTCTTGACCACCCAAATAAATCAAGCATTAACCATTCCGCTCTTGATTGTTCGTACCCTTTTTCTACAGCTTGTTTGATAGCACTATCTAATTTTTCTTTAAAGTTCACCATTGTTAAGTTCTTTCAATTTCTCAGTTTGTTCAGATAAAGTTAAAGCATCAATAATTTCATCTAACTTACCTTCCATAATTTGGTCTAACTTTTGTAATGTTAAACCTATTCTATGGTCTGTCACACGACTTTGTGGATAGTTATATGTTCTAACACGTTCAGATCTATCACCAGTTCCTACTGCTGATTTACGTTGTGCCGCATATTTTTGTTGTTCTTCTTGTAATTTCATATCATATAGACGTGCTTTTAATACTTTCAGAGCTTTTTCACGGTTTTGAATTTGTGATTTTTCAGAAGATGTCGCAATCACACCCGTTGGTAAGTGTGTAATACGTACAGCTGAGTCAGTAGTATTGACGTGCTGACCACCTGCACCACTTGAACGATATGTGTCTATTTTCAAATCTTCATTGCGAATTTCAATTTCAACATCTTCTACTTCAGGCAGTACAGCAACTGTTGCTGTTGACGTATGAATTCGGCCACCTGATTCTGTTTCTGGTACACGTTGAACTCGATGTGCGCCATTTTCAAATTTTAATTTACTGTATGCACCGTTCCCAGAAACTGAGAAACTAATTTCCTTGTAACCACCATGGTCACTTTCAGCCGCTTCAACTATTTCCGTTTTAAAGTTTTGAGATTCTGCATATTTACTATACATTCTTAGTAAATCTCCCGCAAAGATGGCTGCTTCATCTCCACCTGCAGCTGCTCTAATTTCAACGATAACGTCTTTTTCATCGTTAGGGTCTTTTGGTATTAGTAAGAATTTAAGCTGTTCTTCTAAATCAGGAATCACACTTTTCAAGCTAGCGCTTTCCTCTTTTAACATTTCGATTTCTTCTTTATCATCTGTTTCGTTTAACATGTCATCAATTTCAGCTATTTCTTCTTTTTTACTTTTATAGTCTCTATATACATCAACTGTTTTTTGTAAATCAGCTTGTTCTTTTGAATATTTGCGTAACTTGTCTGGATCATTTACGATTTCAGGGTCACTTAACATCTCATTGAGTTGTTCATATCTTTCTTCAACGATATCTAATTGATCAAACACTACATTTCCTCCTCTTCACTTGTACTTGGTGCTACTATATGATGTGCTCGACATCTCGGTTCGTAACTTTCATTTGCGCCTACTAAAATGATAGGATCATCAACTTTAGCTGGTTGTCCATTGATTAAGCGTTGTGTTCTACTCGATGATGAGCCGCATACTGCGCAAACAGCTTGCAGTTTAGTAACCTGTTCACTTACCGCCATAATTTGAGGCATCGGTTCAAATGGTTCTCCTCTAAAATCCATATCTAAGCCTGCTACCACAACTCGATGACCATTTTCTGCAAGCTTCTCAACTATATTTACAATTTCTTTATCAAAAAATTGAATTTCATCAATGCCAATGACATCAACTTGAGATAAATCATGCAACAATATATCTCTAGATGTCGAAATATTAATTGCTTCTAATTCATTTCCGTCATGAGAAACAACTTTTTCTTTGTGATAACGATCATCAATCGCTGGTTTAAACACTACTACTTTTTGTTTAGCGTATATGCCTCTTCTTAATCTACGAATAAGTTCTTCTGACTTACCGCTAAACATACTTCCAGTAATGCATTCAATCCAACCGGAATGGTAAGTTTCATACATTATAAGTTCCACCTTTTACAAAAACATAATCGCTTAATTATATCATATTTCTATGTATTATAACTATCTCTTTAAAGACTACTTAAATTTAAAAAAACTGCCTACGCGATTCTATATAAAATAGACTAGGCAGACAGTTTAAACTTATAATTAGTTGTTGTTTGATTTGAGACCAAACTTTTTGTTGAAACGTTCCACACGACCATCCGCAGCAGCGAATTTTTGACGTCCTGTGTAGAATGGATGTGAATCTGAAGATACATCTAAACGAATAACTGGGTATTCATTGCCATCTTCCCATTCCATTGTTTCTGAAGATGTTTTAGTTGAACCACTTAAAAATTTAAAGTTTGTTGTTGTATCTAAAAAGATAACTTTGTGATAATCAGGATGGATTCCTTGTCTCATTATTTTCAGCTCCTTTGCCCTGAACCATCTGGAACAGAGTTATTTGTGAGTTTTTTACCCAATACTTGGTAATTATAATAGTTATTAGATTAAAACGCAACCCTCAAACAGATATTCATTAAATAATTGGTTTACCTGTTTTTGTACTTTCTTCTGCAGCCTTTTGTAATTGCTCGAAAAATTCTTTATTACTTTTAGAGCGTTTAAGTTTTCTAATGAACCTTTCAGTGAAATCTGTAGAATCCGTAAACATGTTTCTTAATTGCCATAATGAATCTAGTTCAGATTTACTAATTAATAATTCTTCTTTACGTGTAGAACTTCTTCCAATATCAATTGCTGGGAAAATTCGTCGTTCAGACAATTTACGATCAAGATGGAGTTCCATATTTCCTGTTCCTTTGAACTCTTCATAAATCATATCATCCATACGTGAACCAGTTTCTACTAATGCAGTAGCTAATATCGTTAAGCTCCCACCTGCTTCAATATTACGTGCAGCACCAAAAAATGCTTTAGGCTTGTGTAATGAAGCGGGATCAAGTCCACCTGATAGTGTTCGTCCACTTGGCGGTATAACAAGGTTATATGCTCTTGCCAATCGAGTAATTGAGTCCATTAAAATAATCACATCTTGACCAATCTCAACTAAACGTTTAGCACGTTCTAATAATAATTCAGCTACTTTTACGTGGTGTTGAGGCGGCTCATCAAAAGTTGAATGTACTACTTCAGCAGATTCTACAGAGCGTTCTATATCAGTGACTTCTTCTGGTCGTTCCCCTACTAATAAAACAAACAATTTCGCATCAGGTTTATTTTTGCAAATCGCATTAGCAATTTCTTTTAATAATGATGTTTTACCAGCTTTTGGTGGCGCAACGATAAGTCCACGTTGACCTAAACCAATCGGTGTAACTAAATCCATAATACGTGTTGAATAATTTTGGGGTTCTGTTTCTAAAACGATTCTTTCCTCAGGATAAAGAGGTGTTAAAGCTTGAAAGTGAGGGCGTTTTTTTACAACTTCAGCATTTTCGTCATTAACAAAGTCTACTTGTAATAAACCGTAATATTTTTCATTATCTTTGGGTTTACGCACTTTACCAGTTACTTTGTCACCACGTTTGATTTCGAAACGGCGAATTTGACTTGCAGATATATAAATGTCCTTTTCACCTTTTGAATAATTGACTGTTCTTAAAAATCCATAGCCATCAGGTTGGATATCATCCAAGACACCTTCCATGTAGTAGTTCCCATCTTTTTCCATTTGGGCTTCCATAATAGCTAATACTAATTCACTCTTGTTTAACTTACTATAATTTGTAAGTTTTAACGATTTGGCTTTCTGTGTTAATTCTTTTGTTGTGTAGTTTTTATACAATTCATGAAACGACTCATATTGCGGAGATGTACGTACTTTTTCAGGCATAAATTGCACCCATTTCTTATATATTTATAAAGACTTAAATTTGACTTGAAAAGAAATAATTCCTTATAGATTCACTTCGATAAATCACAAAATCTATTTTGGACATTTCATATATTACTTTTTAAAGTCTTGAATACTAGAATTAATATAGCAAATTTTCAATTTAAATACAAAACGATTTTATTAAATTTCCAAAAATAAAACAGCTCATGGAACTAAAAATATCCCATGAACTGTTATAAATGACAAATTAATTAATTTTTAAAATTAACTGAAATAGCCGGCAATTGATTTCACTTCTAAGAATTCTTCAATTCCGTAATCGCCCCACTCTCGGCCGATACCAGATTGTTTGTAACCACCAAACGGTAAATCAGGTTGATTGCCAGCCTCATTGATTTCAATTCGTCCAGCTTCAATTGAGCGTGCTACTTTTTGAAGTGTTTCTTTATCTTTACCAATTACGTAACCTGCTAATCCATATTTTGTATCATTTGCAATTTTAATTGCTTCATCTAAGTCATTATAAGTGATAACAGAGGCAACTGGACCAAAGATTTCTTCTTGCGCAATGGT
Organism: Staphylococcus sp. GDX8P80P; assembly: GCF_017893095.1. Lineage (NCBI taxonomy): Bacteria > Bacillati > Bacillota > Bacilli > Caryophanales > Staphylococcaceae > Staphylococcus > Staphylococcus sp. GDX8P80P. Next base: position 29,682 of record NZ_JAESMI010000007.1, read on the forward strand.
CATATCGTTATCAACATTAATGAAAATGGTTGGTCTTGCAAAGTAACCTTTATTTAACCCTTCTGGTTTACCAGGACCACCATAGAATAATTCGGCGCCTTCTTCAATCCCTTTATCAATATAGGATTGAACTGTATCAAATTGTTTTTTACTAATAATTGGACCGACTTGAGTGCCTTCTTCACGTGGATCGCCAACTTTAACTTTACTAAATTCTTCTTTTAATGCGGTTAAGAAATCTTCTTTTTTACTTTCTGGTATCAAAATACGTGTACCAGCAGTACAAACTTGACCTGTATTATTAACGACTTTGCCAGTTGTCGCTTTTGCAGCTTCCTTAACATCAACATCATCTAAAACGATATATGGTGATTTACCACCTAATTCAAGTGATACTTTCTTGAAATCTTTAGAAGCCTTTTCCATAATTTTAGAGCCTGTACGACCTGAACCAGTAAATGACATCATTCTGACTTTAGGATGCTCACTTAGAGGATTACCGACACCTTCACCGTCACCGTTTACTAGATTGAATACACCTTTAGGCACGCCTACTTTATCAAAAATTTCAGCTAAAATAACGGCTGCAAATGGTGTTTCTTCAGAAGGTTTTAGAACTACAGGACTTCCTGCTGCAAATGCAGCGGCTAATTTCAATGACGTTTGATTAGTTGGGAAGTTCCATGGTGTCACTAATCCTGAAACACCTATCGCTTCTTTAGTTACTAATGCATCGCCACGTCTTTCATCAAATTCAAATGAATCTAGCGCTCTGCTAGCTTCTTGGAAATGATCTAATCCCATTTGATAATGCACATTTTCAGATAATGTGAGTGGTGCACCAAGTTCATCTGTAATAGCTTCTATAATGTCTTGTTTTCTATTTTTATATTCTTCTACAATTTTATCTAATAGTTCTTTTCTTTCTTTTACTGAGCTATGACGAAATTCTAAATATACGTTATTTGCAGCTTCTACTGCTTTGTCAACATCGTTAGCATTACCTTTAGCTACCTTACCAATGACTTCTTCTGTTGCTGGATTAATGACTTCAATTGTTTCATTACTATCGCTATCAACCCATTCGCCATTGATATATTGTTGCGTATAATTTCTCATCAATGCTTCACTCCTTAAGAATCGTTATATCATGTGTGTACCTTTTTTTATCGAGAATTAAACATACCATGTCAGTACAGCATAATAAAAGCGTTTTGCACCAATATTTAAAATGACTAATCTCAACTGTTAGATTCATTCCGTGTATAGTACAAAACGCTTAACTCTATTATTTAGATTTAACTTCTTCTTCAAGTGTAACGTGTTCACGAGCCCACGCTTCTATAGGTTTCAAAGCTTCAGCTAAAGCTTTGCCTTTATCAGTCAATTCATAAATGATTGAAACTGGACTAGTTGAAACTACTTTCTTTTCTACTAATCCCCATTCACCTAAGTCAGTTAATTTAATACTTAATGCACGTGGTGTAATGGTCTTCAAATCCCTTTTCATATCGGAAAAGTGCGCAGTATAATCAGTGCATCGTGATAGATAATTAATGATTAAACCGTTCCAACTTCTACCAACAATTTTAAAGGTTTCTTCAAGATATGGACAGATTTCCAATGTCTTCACCTCTATTCAAAACATCTTTAGATTGTAGGTACTAAAAATCACTTATAAATACATTACATTAGTTTCAGTAATGGTTATAAGTCTACAACATATTAGTATCTAATATAATTATTATACCAGAAAAACAAGCCCTAATACAACGTCTAAAACTATCAATTATAGATCAATTGAAATCATCAAACAAATGCATCTGAATCATTCACAGCTAAATATCAAATCAAAAAGACATTTTATTAAGACTTAGACTTGTTTCTTAAATTTATCGTAGTGATTAAACTTCTTCCGTCCAAATATCTGCGCCTAGCATTTTCAAATGTGTAACGATATCAGTATAACCTCTATAAATATGTCTAACATTATAAATTGTAGTAATACCTTCAGCTAATAGACCAGCAATAATTAGACATGCACCAGCACGTAGATCACTCGCATATACGTCAGCACCATTTAATGTTGAAGGTTTAATTGTCGCTGTTCCTGTTTGCATGTCTGCATCAATATTGGCCCCCATTTGCTTTAACTCATCGACATGTCTAAAACGCGCAGGATATATCGTTTCTGTAACAAACGAAGGACCATCTGCCATAAATAATAATGGCGTTATTGGCTGCTGTAAATCTGTTGCAAAACCTGGATATACTAAAGTTTTAATGTCTACATTTTTGTACATAGGTTTGCGTTTAATGATAGCTTTTTCAGCATCTCCATCGATTTCAATATCTACGCCTAGTTCTTTTAACTTAACCGTTAAAGCTTCAACGTGTTTAGGAACGATATTATTAATCGTTATTTCTTCTCCAACTGCAGCTGCGATACACATATATGTACCCGCTTCAATACGGTCAGGAATAATTTGATATTCAGAACCATGCAAGTCTTTAACACCATTAATTTTTAGCGTACTTGTACCTGCACCTTTAATATTTGCACCAAGACTATTTAAGAAATTAGCTACATCTACAACTTCAGGTTCTTTGGCAGCATTCTCAATAACTGTCTGACCTTTCGCATGTACAGCAGCTAACATAATATTAATCGTTGCACCTACACTGACCATATCTAAGAAGATGTTAGCACCATGTAATTCTTTAGCTTCAATCTTCATTGACGTGTCATTGGATTCATCGATTTCTGCTCCTAATGCTTTGAAACCTTTAATATGTTGATCAATCGGACGTGGTCCTAATGGACAACCACCAGGTAAGCCGATAACGCATTTTTTAAAGCGACCCAACATCGCTCCCATCATATAGTAAGATGCTCGAAGAGATTCAACCTTATTGTTAGGCAGTGGTGCATTTTGAATTTCAGAAGTATCAACTTCTAGCGTTTTACCATTTAATTGAGCCTTAATGTTTAAATCTTCCAATAAACTAACTAGTGTTTCTACATCGGAAATTTGTGGTAAGCCATCTAATTTCACTTGGCCTTGAGCTAATAATGTTGCTGGGATGATAGCTACTGCGCTATTTTTGGCACCGCTTATCGTAACTTCTCCCTTTAGTGTTTGACCACCGCGAATTTTTATTACCTCTTGAGTCATAAGTTTATCTCCTTTGTTTCTCATTTATTTAAAATAATACATTAGTAGCATTATAAAATATACATTCTTTATTTGTAAAACATAAATTATTATGAATTAAAGATAATTGCAGATAAAGTCCGTATAATTGTGTAAAAGTAAAAAGGCCATATAACAGTCCTTTTACGGTACAATGTTTTTAACGACAAAAACATACCCAGGAGGACTTTTACATGACCCAAGTACATTTTACACTGAAAAGCGAAGAGATTCAAA
>NZ_JAESMI010000068.1:0-775 GCF_017893095.1 Staphylococcus sp. GDX8P80P
TCGGACAGACATCCGAGTGAAACCCAAAATAGCCTTCATAAATCCAAAAACAGGTTCCACATCAATTTTTCTTTGACTGTAGATATTTTTTGTTTCTGGTTCTGAAAGCTTTTTGTTAATTTGGGATTTAAAATATTCCCAATTATAATTCTTCATTATTCTTTTTGTTTGTTTTTGAATTGAAGTTCATATATTGAATTTTCAGAGGACATTCTGAACAATCATCACATTCATATAATTTGAAGTCTCGCTTATAACCATACTTATCATGACGATAGACATATCTTTTAAAACCTAGCCGTTTATTATTCGGACAAATGAATTCGTCATTAATTTCGTCATAGTCACAATTTTGAGTATTAAAGATGTCACTTTTATATTTTTTAGTTTTATCTTTTATAAACATTCCAAATGTAAAATTACATATAAATACAAAGTATTTTGGCGAGACTCTTACGTTGAATATTAATGAACATAAGTGCTAACGCACTTATGTAAGAAATTCTAGAGATGAATGACGAATGTTGTTGCGCGCGGGGCCCCAGCAAAGAGATTTTCAATATGAAAATTTACAAATAAAGCAAGCTGGGGTTGAGGGACTTAAGTGTTTTCACACTTAAGTAAGTAGTTCTAATGATTAAAATCAAAGAACTACTTTAGAGCCTTTCCCACAGGAAAGCGTCGCAACTATAATGAGTGAATATGCATCTAAGAATTTCTTTAGAAGACTACAGGCTGAAGCTGTCCCCTAAGAAAGCGAGCCAACAATACGAAG
>NZ_JAESMI010000069.1:0-2159 GCF_017893095.1 Staphylococcus sp. GDX8P80P
AAACCAATACCAAGATGTAAAAAATGTAATAGATAGTTTAAGAGCAGAAGGATATATCCAGATGGATTCCGATCGGATAGCTATCAAACGTAATGTCAAAGATACTCAAGGCAAAACAAAAACGATCTTGTTCTACCATCTTGTATTGCCTAGTGAGTTTGCACCTGTTCTCGGTTTAAGCTCAAATTCTGAACCATACACACCACCGCAATTTGATAATAATACAACAAATAAGGAATTACTCAACAAATTTGTTAAAGATGGTAGAGAATGGGAAGAAAAGGGCGATTTAGAACTCTAAATATAAATATCGCTACAACGCGCTATGCGTTGTAGCTCATTAAATTAATCGGAGGCATAAAAATGAAAACAAACGTCAACTTATTAAATTACACAATTGATTCAGTAGAAGTCGATGATCATCAAAAACCTATTGTCGTTAATTATATCGACAGATACTACCATATGCAACAATATGTATTAACTGAAACGGAACAGAAGCTACTAAAATTTTATCACTTGTACCCTGAATTCATAAATGAAAAAGAGATAACTGAACATATTGTTCCAAGTACACAGAGTGAACGAATAACAATGCAACATGTTATCAATTCAATATAATTTGATATTTGGAGGTTGAACCATATGGACGAATTAATCACATTACTCGCTGATTTAGTGATTGAAGAAATCAATCACTTTGATGACTAATAATAACGCCCAACACCTCACTGGTGTTGGGCTCATCTATAAATTCGTTCATAAATATATATTATCACTGTGGAAGGAGGAAACAGGATGAAACAAGCAATTGGTTACTTACGACAGAGCACTACAAAGCAACAATCACTCTCAGCACAAAAACAAACCATCAAGGCATTAGCCGAAAAACATAATATTCCACATATTACTTTTTATAGCGATAAACAATCAGGACGTACTGATAAGCGAAATGGTTATCAACAAATTACTGAACTGATTCAACAGGGACAATGTGACGTACTATGTTGCTATCGTCTGAATCGACTTCATCGTAATCTAAAAAATGCATTAAAACTCATGAAATTGTGTCAAAAATACCATGTCCATATCTTAAGCGTTCATGATGGCTATTTTGATATGGATAAAGCATTCGATCGGCTCAAACTCAATATTTTCATCAGCTTGGCCGAACTAGAATCTGATAATATAGGCGAACAAGTCAAAAATGGAATCAAAGAAAAAGCGAAACAAGGTAAAATGATTACAACACATGCACCCTTTGGGTATCACTATCATAATGGTACTTTCACGATAGACACAGTAAAAGCACCAACAGTAAAAGCTGTGTTCAATTATTACCTTCAAGGTTATGGTTATAAAAAAATTGCGCAATACTTAGAAGCTGATGATAACTTCATTAATCGTAAGCCCTATCAAGTGCGTAATATTATCCTTAACCCTAATTACTGTGGCCGTGTTATCAATCAATACGGACAATATGAAAACATGTTCCCAGCTATTGTCAGTACAACGATATACGAAGAAGCTCAAGTTATCCGAACTCAGAAACAAGTCAAACGTAAGCCGTCAGAAAATCAACTCAAACAAAAAATCAAATGTCCCTATTGCCATTCGACACTCACAAACATGACCGTCCGAAAACCAAATCATTCATTGCGTTACTATGTCTGTCCGCAAAATATGAATAACGCTCGCTTTGTTTGTGAATTTAAAGGAATCAACGCACAAGAATTAGAAACAAGTGTTTTAGCGACTTGTCAGGACTTCTTTCAAAATCAACAGCTCTATTCAAAAATAAATCATACTATTCAACAACGACTCAAAAGACAAAGAGATATAGAAACTAAAACTACACTCAATCACGAGCAGCTGATAGAAAAATTAGCCCAAGGCAAAATTGATGCAGATACGTTCAGAGAACAATCGCAAACATTTCGACAACAGTCAAACCCTATAACATCAATCAATGCACATCAAATTCGAAAGGTTTTTCAAAATATCATACAACAACGTTTCACGTTAAACATGTTGTACCCTTACATTGATGAAATTCATATTACCAAAAATAAAACACTTACGGGTATCTATTTCAAAAATGAGCCCTTAAACATCGTCAATCAAACGGCGCAATCATCGATTGCTTAATCAGAAAGGAT
>NZ_JAESMI010000070.1:0-2159 GCF_017893095.1 Staphylococcus sp. GDX8P80P
AGACTATAAACTCTCAAATATGATCGAAAATTACGGGCTTATTGAACTGAAAGATGATCATATTCAAGTCAAAATACTGAAAGATGTTTTTAAACATATGTTAGAAGAAAACCAATACCAAGATGTCAATAATGTTATCAATGCTTTGCGAGATAAAGGCTATATTCAATCTGACCCTAATCGAAAAACAACCAAACGCAGTGTCAAAGATACTCAAGGTAAATCAAAGACCATTGTGTTCTATCATCTTAAATTGGATAAAGAACTTGCCCCTATTTTTGGCTTAAGTTCCAATACAGAAACTTTCACACCATCGAAATTTGATAATAATACAAATCCAGATTTGCTTAATAATTTTATTAAACAAGCAAAAGAAAAAGAAGCAAGTGACGATTTAGAACTATAAATTTGAATATTATACCGCTACAACGCTCTATGCGTTGTAGCTCATTAAATCAACCGGAGGTATAAAAATGAAAACAAACGTCAACTTATTAGATTATACAATTGATTCGGTAGAAGTCGATGATCATCAAAAACCTATTATCGTTAATTATATCGACAGATACTACCATATACAACAATATGTATTAACTGAAACGGAACAAAAACTACTAAAATTTTATCACTTGTACCCTGAATTCATGAATGAAAAAGAGATAACTGAACATTTTGTCCCAAGTACACGGCTAGAACGAATAACAATGCAACATGTTATCAATTCAATATAATTTGATATTTGGAGGATGACCATATGGACGAATTAATCACATTACTTGCTGATTTAGTGATTGATGAAATTAACCACGCTGATGACTAATAATAACGCCCAACACCAGCCAGGTGTTGGGCTTATCTATAAATTCGTTCATAAATATATATTATCACTTTGGAAGGAGGAAATAAGATGAAACAAGCAATTGGTTACTTACGTCAAAGTACACTCAAACAACAATCTCTAGCAGCACAGAAACAGACCATCAAAGCACTAGCCGAAAAACACAGTATTCAACACATTACCTTTTATAGCGATAAGCAATCAGGACGCACTGATAAGCGAAATGGTTACCAACAAGTTACTGAACTGATTCAACAAGGACAATGTAACGTATTATGTTGCTATCGTCTGAATCGACTTCACCGTAACCTAAAAAATGCATTAAAACTCATGAAATTGTGTCAAAAGTATCATGTTCATATCTTAAGCGTTCATGATGGCTACTTCGATATGGATAAAGCATTCGATCGGCTCAAACTCAATATTTTCATCAGCTTGGCCGAACTAGAATCTGATAATATAGGCGAACAAGTCAAAAATGGAATCAAAGAAAAAGCAAAACAAGGTAAACTCATCACGACCCATGCACCCTTTGGCTATAACTATCATAATGGGACATTCACAATAAACAAGTCAGAAGCACCAACAGTAAAAGCTGTATTCAGTTACTATCTTCAAGGATATGGCTATAAAAAAATTGCGCAATACTTAGAAGCTAATGAGAAATTTATCAATCGTAAACCCTATCAAGTACGTAATATTATCATGAACTCTAATTATTGTGGTCGAGTCATTAATCAATACGGACAATATGACAACATGTTCCCTTCTATTGTTTCGACTAATATATATGAACAAGCTCAAGCCATACGTTCACAAAAGCAACTCAAACGGACATCATCAGCTAATCAACTCAAACAAAAAATCAAATGTCCGTGTTGTAGCTCAACACTCACAAATATGACCATTAGAAAAAAGCATCATACATTACGTTATTATGTCTGTCCTCAAAATTTGAATGCATCTCGTTTTGTCTGTGAATTCAAGGGCATCAACGCACAACCATTAGAAGCGAGTGTCTTATCTACATGTCAAGACTTCTTTCAAAATCAACATCTGCATTCGAAAATCAACCATACAATTCAACAACGACTCAAAAAACAAAAAGACATAGAAGCTAAAAGTACAGTCACGCAAGAACAACTGATAGAAAAATTAGCCCAAGGCAAAATTGATGCAGATACATTCAGAGAACAAACGCAATCATTTCAACAACAGTCAAAACCTATAACATCAATCCATACGCATCAAATTCAAAAGGCTTTACAAAATGTCATGCAACAACGTTTCACATTAAACATATTGTACCCTTACATTGATG
>NZ_JAESMI010000071.1:0-23883 GCF_017893095.1 Staphylococcus sp. GDX8P80P
TTGCGAATTCGCAGTAGCTGACTGAACTGAAAATGCGCTTAATTCAAGCTTTTTTCAGTTCTAGTCATCCTTGCGGGCGGGGGCCCCAGCAAAGAGAATTTCACTAAGAAATTCTACAAGCAAAGCAAGCTGGGAGTCGGGGCACCAACACAAAAAATCACGAAAGTGATTTTACAAGCTAAGCAAGTTGGGGTTACGACGAATTCAAAAGAATTCTGTTCCACTCCCTTTTCAACTAGATATACGCTATAACTCGGACGTTCTTTTAAAACAAATTAACGTATGCATTATGTCATTATGGATGATTTATGCTTTAATCAGATGATATATTTTTGATCCTACATAAGCACCCACAATCGCACCTGTAGTCATCGCTAAAGTACTGAATAGCTGATTATTGTGTGATGACGCTTGTTTATCTTCTTCAGCAAGTTTATTCATATGATTAACAAATAATTCCATAACTGTTTTATGAATATTGGCTTGTGTATATTTATAAACTACCCAAGGTAATGTCGGCTCATATTCTTGTAACGCAACGATTGCTTCATTCGTATCTAAAATACGTCTAAATTCAAATCGAGCATTTCCACCATTATTGGATAATGCTAAATTACCACCTACGATTTTGTAAACAATCATATCCTCAGAAGAATCTTCCATATCACGTTCCATTTTTAAGATAAATTGATTTGTAAACGGTAGTGTAATATCGAATTTATTTTCATTTATAGTGCCATTGATTAAATGTAACGTAATATTGATTAAATGTAACGTAATATTGTTAATAAACGTTGCATATGTTTTAGCCACATCTTCCATTGAATAATTAGCCGGAATACTAAAACGTGATATTGCTCTTACATCTTTGATGCTTTCTTTTTTACTTTTACTTGATGATTTTTTGTTTTTATTTTGTTTTTGATTCATTTTATTTTCTTCATTTAGCGCTTGTTCTACACTTTCCTCATATGACATCTTACCAATAGATATATCAGGATGTGTGCGTTCTGGTTGTGGAATCATATCATGAACTAAACTATTCATAAGTGGGTAAACCATCTCTTTAGGCACCTGTGAAATAAATTGTACCCAATATCGACTAACCCAAATAGGGATAATTGGTAAGTCAACGATTGGTAAACGTTTATTTAACACTACTGCCGTGCGTTGTATTAATTCCTTATAATTCATAATTTCTGGACCTGTAATATCAAAAGCCTCATTATGTTGTGGTGTACGTTCGACTAATAGTGCGAGTTTATCAATAACATCGTTGATTGAAACGGGCGCAATCATATTATATGCCCAACTAGGTAAGACCATTCCGGGTAAACGTTCAACCAAACGTTTTAAAATCGGGTAAGAACTTCCCTTTGCCCCAATAATTAAACCTGCTCGCAATGTGCTAACCGGTATGCCATAAGACCCAAGAATTTTCTCACATTCTAAACGACTACGTAAATGCGCCGACAGCTTGTCTTCATTGGGAATTAAACCACTCATAAAAACAATATGTTTTACGCCTTGTTTTTTAGCAGCTCTCGCAAAATTATCCGCTAATAAGGCATCCATATCTTCAAAATTTGCTTGCGTCAATTTTGCATTAGGCATCATAGAATGAACAAGGTAAATTGCAGTATCTACCCCTTCCATAACCTCTGTGATTTCATCTAAATCAAATAAATCAGCAGCTTTCCAAGTGACATTCTGTTCATTTTCTTTATTTTTAGTATTTCGTGAAATTGCGATAATTTCGTAATTCTCTTTTAATTGCGCTTTCAAGTGTCCACCAATATAGCCAGATGCACCTGTTAATAAAATTTTACCCATCGTTCCACCTCTGTTTATTAAAAATTCGTTTTGTCATTTATCTATGAATATATCTTTCTAAATAACCTTAAATCATAAAGTGAAACATTGTATATTATTCTTCTTTTTATGTATAAATTATATTGTGAATATTAAAAAGGAGCAGGACAACGAAATAAATTTTAGAAAAAATATTTCTGTCCAGCTCCTATTTTGCTCACATACTATTAAACTAACGTTTTAACTACTTGTTGGCATCGTGGGCATAAGTGTTCTAATTCACCTACTGCACCTAATGCTTCAGTGTAGTTCCAACATCTTTCACATTTTTCGCCTTCAGCGTGGTCAATTCTGATATCACCATGTTGGTAAGTCTCTGCATTGTCCACAGCATCTGTAACTTCAACTTGTGAAACTATGAATAATTGTTGTAAATCTTCAAATTGTTGTAAGAACTCTGCAGCTTTAAAGTTGTCGTTATTACCAATAACAACTTTTGCTTCGAGTGATTTACCGATTACTTTATTGTTACGTGCTACTTCTAATGCTCGGTTAACATCATCACGTAATGCCATTAATTGATTCCATTTATCAAGTAATGTTTGATCAACTTCAACTACTTTAGGCATATCAGCTAAATGAACACTTTCTTCTTTCACATGTGGTGTGTGTGTCCAAACTTCTTCAGCTGTGTGAACTAAAATAGGTGCTAATAATTTCGTCATATCAACTAAGATTTGGTATAACACTGTTTGCATACTGCGACGTTTATGCGCATTTTTCTCTTCGATATAAAGGATATCTTTACCATAATCTAAATAGAAGTTACTTAATTCAACATTAATAAAGTTTTGAACTTCTTGATAAATATTTAAATAATCAAAGTTATCATAATGGTTAATTGTGCTTGCAGTGAATTCACGTAAACGGTTTAATAAGTAACGGTCTACTTCTAATAATTCAGATTCAGGAATTGCATCTGTTTCCGGATTGAAATCGTTAATATTGCCTAACATGAATCTTAATGTATTTCTAATTTTACGATAAACATCAGATGTTTGTTTTAAGATTTCATCAGAAATACGAACGTCAGCTAAGTAATCCGTACTACTAACCCATAATCGTGCGATATCAGCACCTTTTTGTTTTACAACTTGGTCTGGAACAATAACATTACCAAGTGATTTACTCATTTTCTTACCTTCACCGTCCATTACAAAACCGTGAGATAATAAGAATTTATATGGTGCTTGTCCTCTAGTTGCCACAGCAGTAGTAATTGAAGAGTTAAACCAACCACGATATTGGTCACTACCTTCAAAGTATAAATCTGCAGGGAAACTTAATTCTGGACGATTTTCTAATACACCACGGTGTGATGAACCTGAGTCAAACCAAACATCCATGATATCCATTTCTTTTGTAAACGTACCATTTGGACTACCAGGATGTGTAAATCCTTCAGGTAATAAGTCTTTCGCTTCTTTTTCAAACCAAATATTTGAGCCATGTTCTTCAAATAAATCTGCTACATGGTTAACCGTTTCTTTAGTCATGATAATATCGCCGTTTTCAGCATAAAATACTGGTAATGGTACACCCCATACACGTTGACGAGAAATAACCCATTCTCCGCGATCACGAATCATATTATAGATACGTGTTTTACCCCAATCTACTTTGAAGTCTGTGTCTTCAATTGCATCTAAGATATCTTGTCTTACCTTATTGATTGAAGCAAACCATTGTGGTGTTGCACGGAAAATAACTGGTTTCTTAGTACGCCAATCATGAGGGTAACTATGTGTAATAAAGTTAAGTTTTAATAAAGCATCTTTTTCAGTTAATAAATCAGTAACTGCTTTGTTAGCTTTATCGTAAAACATACCTTCAAATTGTCCGCCTTCTTCAGTGAACACACCTTTATCATTTAAAGGACTAATTACTGGTAAATCATATTTTTGTCCAACGATATAGTCATCTTCCCCGTGACCAGGAGCGGTATGAACACAACCTGTACCTGCATCAGTTGTAACATGGTTACCGTTAATTACAAGTGATACACGATCTAAGAATGGGTGTTGGGCTTCAACGTACTCTAATTCTTTACCTGTAAATTCTTTTTCTAATTGAATTGCTTCTTTATCCCATTCTAATGCTTCTGCTACTTTTTCAGATAAAGCTTGTGCAATGATATATTTCTTACCATTCACGTTATATTGACCATATTTAAGTTCAGGGTGAACAGTAATCGCAACGTTTGATGGAATAGTCCATGGTGTAGTTGTCCAAATAATAAATTGTGCATCTTCATCTACAATACCTTTTGAATCTTTTACATCAAACGCAACATAAATTGATGCTGAACGTTTATCATGGTATTCAATTTCCGCTTCAGCTAAAGATGATTCACTTGAAGGTGACCAATAAACAGGTTTTTTACCTTTATAAATTAAACCTTTATCAGCCATTTCACCGAATAAACGAATTTGTGCCGCTTCATATTCTGGTTTCAAAGTGATGTATGGATCATTGAAGTCACCACGCACACCAAGACGTTTAAAGTCTTTCTTTTGTAATTCAATTTGTTCTAATGCAAATTCTTTACATTTTTCTCTAAATTCGGCAATTGACATTTTTTTACGATCAACGCCTTTTTTAGTTAAAGCTTGTTCAATTGGTAAACCGTGCGTATCCCAACCTGGAACGTATGGTGCATAAAATCCTTGCATCGTTTTATAGCGGACGATGATATCTTTAATGATTTTATTTAATGCATGTCCCATGTGTAAATTACCATTCGCATACGGTGGACCATCATGTAGGATATAAGATTGGTTACCTTTATTTTTTTCTAGTGCTTTTTGGTATTGGTTGTTAGCTTCCCACTGTTCTTGGATTTGAGGTTCTTTATTTGGCAATCCACCACGCATTGGGAAGTCAGTCTTTGGCATTAATAAAGTATCTTTATAGTTCATAATTGTTTTCACTCCTTAAATGTAAAAAAGAACTCTAAGTTCAATTAAAAAGGGACGGAATGACCGCGGTACCACCCTTGTTAACTCAACTTAGAGTTCTCTCATATATATCGTATTACTTTGTCTAAGTCAGTGATATAAGAGATAGACTTTTATTAGGCTTTCACCGACCCTAATTCGCTGTAAAAAGTTGATTATCTCCTACGTGTCTGTCTTATTTGATAACATTTATTTATTTGTATTTGATGTTGATTCACTTTGACTCACACTTGCCTCTGAAGCAACAGGTTCACTTGTACTAGTAGCGTCGCTTGTACTTAGTGAATCGGTTGATTGGCTATCACTTTCGCTCGTAACCGTACTTTCAGATTGCTGAGCCTGAGCGTTAAGTTGTTCCTCAGGTGTAATATCTTGACTATTTAAATGTTGAAAATTTTCTTGCGTAACTTGTTCTGCATCGATATCGTAGTTTAGTAAATAATCCCAATCGTCATTTTTTAGTAAGTCTAATTGAGCTTCCACTAACATACGGAAACGAGATCTAAAAATTTTAGATTGACGTTTCATATCTTCCGTTTGGAATGATAAATGACGCGCTTTCTCAATAGCATCATTTACGATTAAGTCTGCTTGTGCCTGTGCTTTACTAATCACAGCTTCCGCTTCTTTATTTGCTGCTTGTTTTGTTTCTTCACCAGCTTGTTGTGCTTGAACAAGTGCATCGCTAACTGATTGATGTACTTGTTGATAAGATTTAATATTAGTATCTCTCTCTTCAATTACTTTTTCAAGTTGTTTTTTTTCATCTTTTAATCGTTCAATTTCATGACTTAATTGATTTAAATAATCACTTACTTCAGCTGGTTCAAGACCATTTTTCACTTTTGTAAATTCTTTATTTTTTATTTCACTAGGTGTAAAAGGCATCCTACATCCTCCTTAAATCAATTTTAAATTGACTTCTATTTATTACTTAAACAATGTTCGATAATTAATGTGTATTTTGTCTTTTTTAGTTCTACCACCTATATCAGTAATTTGGGCTCTTCCAAATCCTTGAATAGATAATAAATCATTGTTTTGTATTTGAAAATCTGGTGAATCAATAATAGTATGATTTACTTTGACCCGTTTCTTTTCAATTAATTGTTTCGCAATTGATCTAGATTTGTGAATCATTTCTTTTACGACGACATCTAATCTCAATGCGCTTACAGTACTTCCTTGAATTTTCCAATTCTCTACTGATTGTATCATATCTTTAAATGGAATAGAATTAAGTTTAACTGTAGCACCTTTTATCTTTGTTAATTCCAACATAATATATGATTCTAGTTGCTTTGTCAAAACAAATTGAATACGTTCTCCTACAATGATATCTCCGACTTGTTCTCTTTCAATTCCTAATGACATGAGTGTGCCTAACACATGCTGGTGTTGAAGATGAACAAACTTTTCAGGATAATTAATCTGAATTAATACTTCTTCAAAATCGTCTTCCTCCGGATCAAAATAACTCGGTGCTATCATTCCTCTTCTTCTTTCAGCGTGATTTCCACCAAAAAATGTCACATGCATATCTTCATAACTGCCTGTGATAACTTCAAGAATATATTGCCCTCTCGGATCAAGAAAGTTTGTCAAAATAGGTGCATACTGCTGTTCGACCTGATCACACTTATCTATTAATTGATCGATTAGCACTTGCTCTTCATCTCTAAAATGTTGATAAATATCGATTACTGTTACACCTCTCTTATATCTAATTCAAATGATAAAAGAGGTTGAAACAAACATTTGTATTGTCTCAGCCTCTTTAACTTCATTAATTATTACACTAAATAAATAAGTATCATATTAAAAATACTTCTTAACCCAGCTTGGAATAATACAAGTACAAACAAAGCTACAAGTGAAGAAATGTCAATCATTCCAATTGGTGGGATAATCTTTCTAAATGGTTCTAAAAATGGTTCATATAATTTACCTAGTATTTGGCCTAATTTAGATTCTCTAACACTTGGTACCCAAGATGTAAAGAAATATATAATCATTCCAAAATAATATATTTGTACTAGAAATATTATAAAATCAAAAATAGTAGTTAATAAACCTACATCCATATAATGTCTCCTTATTCGTAGTGCTGCGTTTCCATTTGTTCAATGTGGTCTGTGATACTTCCCGCAACTTCCACGTTATCAGGTGTACAAAGGAATATGTCAGTACCTACACGTTGAATATCCCCACCAATCGCATAAACTGTACCACTTAAGAAATCAATAATACGTTTAGCTGAAATTTTGTCAATGCGCTGTAAATTAACTAATGTAGCGCGACGGTTTTTTAATTCATCTGCGATATCTTGCGTATCAGAAAATACACGTGGCTCGAATAAGCACATTTTTGAACTTTCATTGCCACTATAGCTTTGAGACGATTGATTCATCGTCACAACATTTTTACTGTTTGACTTTGATGGTGGTTGATTCATGCGCACATTCCTTTCTTCTGAGTTATAATTTCTTGATGTTTTCTTTTGCGGTACACTCTTTAATTTACTTTGATTGCTATATGAACGTTCAGATTGTTGAGGTTGATTCTGCTGAACATGATTTGTTTCTGTTTCTTCATTCTGAACTACACGACGTTGTCGCTCTTCAGGGCTTTCTACTTCCTCTTCATCATCCATCAGAAAAAAATTATTAAATAAATCTTTAATAGCCACGGGGCTCACTCCTATTCTCCAACAAGTTTAGTCCCTATTCTTATAAATGAAGCACCTTCTTCTACAGCAATTGCATAGTCATTACTCATTCCCATAGATAAATAATCACATGGTGCATAATCTAATTTAAGGTTTTTAATTTCATCTCGTTTTAATCGTAATTGTTTAAATAACTGACGAATATAAGCTGTATCATCTGTATAGGGTGCCATAGTCATTAATCCGACAATTTTAATGTTGTCATATTGTTTCATTTGTTCTATGAAGTGATTAACTTCATTCAAAGCAATACCATGTTTAGATTCTTCACCTGAGACATTAACTTGTATGAAGCAGGCAATCTCATGATCAGCTCGTTTATTAATTTCCTTAGCTAGACTAAGTCGATCTAATGCATGCAGGTAATCAATGTCGTTAATTACTTCTTTTACTTTTCTAGATTGTAAAGAACCTATAAAATGCATCGTAACATCGTCAGGTAACGCAGATTTCTTCTCTAAAAAGCCTTCTAATCTGTTTTCACCAAAATGTCTTAGCCCAGCATCATAAGCTTCTTTAGCACGGTCTATTGTAACATATTTTGTCACTGCAATCACGTTTGGCAAGGAACTTGCTTCACTATTTTCAAAGTGTGCTTGAATTTCACTTTCAATATTTTTTAAATTATCTTTTACGTCCATATTCTACCCAACCTCTTCAACATTTGTTAAGTACAATGATTATTAATATTGACTTTCACATATCTATTATATTACGACAATCAATACTTTAAATAGCTTATTTTTGTCCTATAAATGCCAACATTCTTCCTGTTTGGCCCTTTTCAATGCGATATGAAAAGAAAAGAGACAAATCTTCTGATGTAGCATAATCGGTAATATATATATTGTCCATTGGCACACCATAATGATGAAGTAATAATGCATTAGCTCGCTTTAAGTCAATGCCATGTCGATTTTCTCCACGTGTCTCAATATATGACTCTACATTAATTGGTAACGTTTCAAACTTCGATTTAATATCATCATTAATTTCATACGTCGTTGATGTCGATGGTCCTATCACTATATTTAAATCTTTTAGATCAAAATCAATTTGTTTTAACATTTCATTAACGATTTGGCCATAAGTACCTCGCCATCCTGCATGTGCTAAACCTATATAGTGGTGTTTCTCACTGTAAAAGTAAACGGGTACACAGTCTGCATAACACATAGTTAATAACGTATCAGATTCATATGTATACATCCCGTCAATACCATATAGTTCATCTGTTAAACTATCAATGTTAGTCCCACGATGACTTTGTGTAATCTCAATCACACGATTTTCATGTGTTTGAATCGGGAATACCCAATGCGCGCTTTCAAATCCAATTGCATCCGCCAATATTTCTTGATGTTTCGTAATATTTTCAGGTTCATCATCCACATATCTGGCCATATTAAATGACGCTTCAGGATATAGGCTATAGCCACCCTCTCTTGTAGTGAATCCCAAATTTACACGCATCAAGTCTTTAGATTCATAATTTAAGTAATGGGGATACTTCACAAACTTCTCTGACACGAAATCAAACCACCTTAATTTAATGTATTATATTTATCGATTTAAAAAGCCTTACTCTAAAATTGAATATAATTATATTATATAACAATCTTCACTTTACTTGAAAGTAAATAAAAAGGGAGCGAACATGAATCCACAAGTGAATTCGTCGTTCTACTCCCTTCTAGGAATGATTAAGACGATAAAAACACTTAATCATACAACGAAATATAGTCTAAACTTATTTGAATTAACGTCTAGTTCTTCTAGAACGTCTTTCTTCTCTATTTCTGATAAAGCTAGGAATGTCGTCATCTTTAGTTGTATGACTTCTTTCAGATACGCTTTCAGAAGAACGCGTGCTTGATGAACTTTGAGAGAATGATTCTTCTCTAGGTGTACTTGCTTGAGATGAAGTACCTGAAGTTGCACTTGTTCCGAAACCTGTGCTTGAAGCTTTACGTCCTTGTGAAGTTGGTTTATCTTCAAAGCCTGTTGCAATTACAGTAACTACGATTTCATCTTGTAATTCAGGATTGATAACTGTACCAAAGATCATGTTCACATCTTCATCTGCTGCATCTTGTACGATGTCAGCTGCTTCTTGCGCTTCGAATAATGAAAGTGATTCTCCACCAGTGATGTTCATTAACACACCTTGAGCACCAACGATTGAAGTTTCAAGTAATGGTGATGAAATAGCTTTTTTAGCTGCTTCAACTGCTCTGTTTTCACCAGAAGATACACCAATACCCATTAATGCTGAACCTTGGTTAGACATGATTGTCTTAACGTCAGCAAAGTCTAAGTTTACTTCACCTGATACAGCAATTAAGTCAGAGATACCTTGAACACCTTGGCGTAATACGTTATCTGCTTCTTTAAATGCTTCCATCATAGGTGTTGATTTGTCAACGATGTCTAATAAACGGTCGTTAGGGATAACGATTAATGTATCTACAGCTGCTTTCATAGCTTCAACACCAGCAGCTGCTTGTGTTGAACGTTTACGTCCTTCAAATCCGAATGGACGCGTTACAACACCTACAGTTAATGCTCCCATTTCTTTAGCAATCTTAGCTACTACTGGTGCAGCACCTGTACCAGTACCGCCACCCATACCAGCAGTTACGAATACCATATCTGCACCTTGGATAGCATCTTCAATTTGTTCACGAGATTCTTCAGCTGCTTTTTTACCAATTTCTGGGTTAGCACCTGCACCAAGTCCACGTGTTAATTTCTCACCAATTTGGATTTTAGATTCTGCTTTAGATAAGTTTAAAGCTTGTCCATCTGTGTTAATTGCAATAAATTCTACATTATTCATACCATGGTCGATCATACGGTTAACAGCGTTGTTACCGCCACCACCTACACCGATGACTTTTAATGTCGCTAAATGATTAAATCCTTGTTCAAATTCTAACATTTATATTTCCTCCTAGTCTTAATGGCCCATCATTCAAATAGAGATTTCATAAGTTTTTTAAATTTACCCTCTTCTTTTTGAGGTTTTTCTTGATCATCATCATAATGTTCTGTCGTATCGTGATGAGTTTCATGGCTCTCATACTTATCATCGTCGTCTACTTTTTCTGTTCTTTCATGTGGTTCGTTGTAGTCTTCTTCATAAGTATCTTCATTTTTATTTGACTTACGTTTAAACCAGTCAAATCCACCAGATTTAGAAGTATGTTCTTTTTCGTTATCTTCAATAACTTCTTCTTCAAATTCATCATTATCTTGATAACTCATTGTAACATAATCTAGCAACTCATCAAAAGTGATGCTACTAGATATAGTAGAAATCGCTGATGTAAATTCTGGTTTTCTGATACCCATTTGTGATGGTGTATGAATTCTGATTTTTTCATTTACCATCGTATTGAGTAATTCTTTAACGCCTAATAAGTTTGAAGAACCACCTGTTACAATGAAACCACCGTTTACTCGTGTTAAACCTAAGTCGACTAATACATCAAATACCTCATCAAAGATATCTTGCATTGTTCTCTCAATTACTGCACTTAAGTCTTTTTGAGTATATTCTACTAATTCATCACTATCTACTTGGTCAACGCTGAATACATCTTGTTCTGATGCTGAATTAGCAAAAGCATGACCATACTGATGTTTAATCTTTTCAGCCGTTTCATATGTAGTATTTAATTCTTCAGCAATATCATCAGTAATATCGCGACCTGCTAATTCAATTGAATCAGCATCTACTAATTCGCCACGTTCATAAAAGGCTATCTGTGTTAAATCTTCACCAATGTCAATAACACACGCGCCTAATTCTTTTTCAGTGGCAGTAAGAATTGAACCATAGTTATATGCATCTGAATAAACATCTAAAACGTCTACGCCACATGATTCTACACATTTAATCATGTTGATTAAAATAGATTTGTGAATTGCAATAACCCCAGCTTCAACTCTTAATGAGTGTCTAGCAATTAATTCTTTAGGGTCTGATACTTCGTTATCCCCATCTACTATAAAACGAATCGGGAAAACATCAATGACATCAGTATTCGCTACATCATTTTTTTGACGAATACCTTCTAGCACTTCTTCAATATGTGTGCCGTTTATTTCAGTATCTTCATAAAAATCAATTTCATTTGCTTCATCATATACTTCTGTACCTATGATAGGTAATTTTAAGAAAACTTCTTTAATGTCTACACCTGATGCGATAGAAGCTTTTTTAATTGTATCTTTAACTGCTTGTTTAGCAATGTCGAAATCATCAATTAATCCATTCTTAATACCGCTAGTGTAGGTTTGTCCTGTACCTATCACATTGATACCATTGTGAAATTTCTCGCCTACTATTGTTTTTACACTTGATGAACCAATATCTATGCTTACATAGTAATGTTCCTCCATAGATAGGCACCTCCTGACAAATTACTATTAAAATACACTATGTTTAGTTTACAATACGTCGAAAGGCTTGTGAACTATAAACACATATTAATATCGAAATTTTTTAATTATTTGAATCTGATTGTTCGTTAATTTTATTTAATGCACTTTGTAACTCATCTTTTGCATCTGTTTCTTGTTGTGATTTTTGACGAACATTTTGATCAGATTTAGAATCTCCGCTGCTATTTTCATTATACGGGATAAATGATGCACCTACAGATAAATCTATATATCCTTGTGTTTTTAGATTTCCTGAATCATCCTTCGCTAAAGATTGAGACATTTGAGGGTAATATTTAATTTTATTAGCAATTGTTTTGATATTACCTACTACTTGCATATCATCTTGCATATATAAAAGAATTCGATTAGGACTATTTTGTTTGGGTGCGTAACTCACTTCTGAAATCATATCTCTAACTTCTGGAGACATCTTAGACAACGCTTTAATCATGTTATCTTTTTCTTTACCTTTAAATCCATTTATAATTGGACCGCTGCCGGCAATTTTACCATCAAAATTTTTCAATTCTTCGTTGCCTTCAATGATTGGCACATATTTATTTTTCTCTTTGACAACACCCACAACTTGATTTTCAGTTATTTGTACTTTCAATGTATTAGGTAATTGTTTTTTTATTTTAACGTCTTTGATTAAATCGTTTTTCTTCAGATTTTGAATCCCTTTACGTTTACTATACGTATACATTCTTGAATTGTCTTTAACATCTAAAGCTTTTTTAACTTGACTATCGGTTACGTTGTTATTTCCACTAATTTTAATATTTGAAATTCTACTTAGTGGTGTAAACATATAAAGTAAAAATAAGATAATTAACAGTATTAAAACGGTTAGGATAATATACTGAACTCTTTTTTGACGTTTCCTTCGCTGAATTCTTAGTTGTTCTTTTCTTTCTTGAGGTGATAAATGATCGAATCGAGCATCCTTTTCACGCTTTCGTCTCTTACGATTATCGTTAAATTCTTTCAACCTATCTTTGACCGTAAATTTGTGCGTAGGTTCTTCTGACTGAGTAGAAAGCGTACGCCTTTTTTCTAGTTTTTCACTATCATGACTATAATCATTCTTTGCTTTTTTTCCTATGCTTTTATGCGATGGATCACTAGATGTATTTTGTTCTAATGATTCAGAGTCCTTGATTTGGCTTTCCGTTTTCTGTTTGTCTGTTGAATTGTTCTCATTTTCTTGTTCTTGATTTGATTCATCGGTTTGCTTTTTTATTTTATACAATTGGTCATCATCAGTGGATAAGTCATTATTATTTACATGATTTGAAAGGTGGTCTTCATTATTTAGTTCTCGATTTCTCTTTTCGATAAGACTTTGAATCGAGCTCACCTTATTATTTTTACGTCGTTTATCTTTCACTTGATTTCACAACCTTTAATAAGATGGTAAGTGGGCACGGAAGCTCTCTATAAATCTTTCTCCACGTTCTTCAAATGTATTATATTGATCCCAACTTGCACAAGCTGGAGATAATAAGACAACATCATTCGGTTCAACTACATCTTGTACTTTTTTGACTGCATCTTCAATATCTGTAGCTTTGACGACGATTTTGCCTTGACTATTGCCAAGTTTAGCAAATTTTTCTTGCGTTTGACCAAAAACAACCATAACACGAACATTTTTCATATAAGGGATTAATTCATCAAATTCATTCCCACGATCTAAACCACCACATAACCATACTATAGGTTGTTTAAAGGAATCTAATGCAAACTGTGTTGCTAATGTATTCGTAGCTTTAGAATCATTATAATATTTATTCGTGCGATTGGCGCCAATATATTGCAATCTATGATCTATGCCGGAGAATGTCGTTAAACTATCAACGATGGCCTTTATTGGGACACCAGCTAGAATAGAGGCCAATACTGCAGCGAGAATATTCTCTAAATTGTGCTCACCTGGTAGAACTAAATCATCTATATTTATGATTCTTATGCCCTTATAGATAATAAAGCCATCTTTAATGTAAATACCGTCAACTTCCTGATGTGTAGAGAAATACAGTGTCTTAGCTTTTAAACTCTCTGACTCAATTAATTGTCTTTGATGATAATTACATATTAAATAATCATCTTCAGTTTGATTTTTATAGATTTGTTTCTTAGCATTTTGATAATTTTCAAGCGTTTCGTGATAATCAAGATGCGCTGAATATATGTTTGTAATAATTGCAATATGCGGACGATATTGTTCTACACCTAATAATTGAAAAGATGACAATTCAGTTATAAGAAATTCATCTGGTGACGTTTCTTGTGCTACTTTAGATGCCACATAACCTATATTTCCAGATAAACGACCAGTCAATCTACTTTTCTTGAACATATCCCCTATTAAAGAAGTGGTAGTTGTTTTACCATTGGTACCAGTAACTGCAATAATAGGTGCTTCAGATATTAAATAGCTTAATTCGACCTCAGTTAAAATCTTCAAATGACGTTGATAAGCCTCTTTAATAATAGAAACAGTGTATGGGATACCAGGGTTCTTGACAATAATAGGATTATTATCAAGTAACGATAAAGGATGCCCACCATCAACAATTTTAACACCTAAGGCTTCTAAATCCTTGGCATGTGGATCTTGAGATAAATCTTTGCCATCATTGACTGTTACATTTGCACCTAGTTTAATTAGTAACTTAGCCGCTTCATATCCGCTTTTTGCTAATCCTACCACAAGGACATCTTTATTTTCTAATCCTTTATAATCGAGCATGCTAATGCACTCCTATCCATAATCCAATTAATCCTGAAATTAAACCAACTGTCCAAAATACTGTTACAACTTTCCATTCTCCCCAACCACTTAATTCAAAGTGATGATGGATTGGGCTCATTTTAAAGATACGTTTTTTTGTAAGTTTGTAAGAAGCAACTTGTAACATAACTGAAGCTGTTTCGATTACAAATACTAATCCAACTAGTAATAATGATAATTCTTGATTTAACATAATTGAGATTGTAGCAAAAATACCACCCAAGGCTAAACTACCTGTATCACCCATAAATACTTTTGCAGGATTAAGGTTATATGGAAGAAATCCTAATAAAGCAAAAATCATTATGATACAAAATGCACCAATTGCTGGTGAATCTAAAACAAAGCTCATAATGGCATACATTGTAAAGCCAATGATTGATAGTCCTGTTGCTAAGCCATCTAAACCATCTGTTAAATTCACA
Source organism: Staphylococcus sp. GDX8P80P (assembly GCF_017893095.1). NCBI lineage: Bacteria > Bacillati > Bacillota > Bacilli > Caryophanales > Staphylococcaceae > Staphylococcus > Staphylococcus sp. GDX8P80P. The sequence continues at coordinate 15,232 of NZ_JAESMI010000071.1, forward strand.
GCATTTGAGAATCCAACTTGCCAAAATACGATAAAAATAACGTAAGCAAATGATAATGGAATGCTAATATTTGTAAAAGGTATATTTAGATCAGTTGAAAACGCTATAAGATGAAATACGTCACTAAGTACAAAGAATACTATTGCAATAGCGATTTGTGCTAAAAATTTCTGTTTGCTTGTTAAACCTTGATTGTTTTTCTTAACTACGATGATGTAATCATCGATAAAGCCAATCAAACCAAACCCAATTGTTACAAATAATAATAATATAATTGGATTTGAATTATCTACAAAGAAAATTGCAATAATTGACGTAATGATAATACTAATTAAAAAAGTCAAACCACCCATTGTAGGTGTTCCTGTCTTCTTCATATGACTTTGCGGACCTTCTTCACGAATACTTTGTCCAAATTTCATTCGCTTAAGTGTTGGGATTAATATTGGTACTAAAATAAAAGTAATTAGTAGTGCGATAAACGCGAGTATAAAAAGCATAATGGTCTCCTTTATATATTTAATTTTTAAACGTTGTACTCTGAGTTAACTTCGTTATAATATCTTATTTATTTTATCAATATTTGTAAGTAAATTCATTTAAATATGAGTACAGTATTGAATGAAACACTTTGATGATACGTAATTTATAAAAATATCAGTGTTCATTCAATACCTATACCTCATCATCTACCTTTTCAAGACAATGTCTGATTACGCATTAGCATCGTGTGTCGTACTGGACTACTCGTCTTGACTAGATGATCGAGATGAATCTTCTTTGTTGTCTTCCCCACTAGTGTCAGAAGATGAATTTGATTTGTCTTTATCTGACGAATCATCACTTGATTGTTCTTTATTAGAAGCATCATTTGATGTTGAATCATTAGCACTAGCATTCGTCGACGTGTCATCAGGGTCTTCAGTAGATAATTCAATTTCAGCTTTACTATTATCTTTTAATGTTGTTCCACTCGTAACCGATTGTTTTGTGACGTAACCACTACCTTTTGTTGTAACGTCAATGCCCGTTAATTCTTGGAAGGCAAGCACATCATCTTTTGTCCAACCCTTCATATTTGGCATTGTGATATCACCATCGGTTAATAAAAGCACTTTACTGTTAGGCAATAGTTTTTTGTTTGGTTTAATCGATTGCGATTTAACATTATCTCCATTACCAATAACTACTGCTTGCAAATCTTCAGATTGCAGACTTTCTTTCGCTTTATCTGTAGACTGTCCTGATACATTCGGAACTTTTGAATATTGTGCTGATTTTGTTTCATCTGTTTTAGAACCTACATTTAAATATTTAAGTGTATTTTCCATGATTGGTTTGAATGCTTTACTTACACCCATTTCATAGGCTTCTTGGTCGTTTTTCTGAGCTAAGCTCATTCCAGCATAAACGATAACCTTAGGATTTTTCTTAGGTGCGTCGCCTATGAAACTTACAAAGTAAGGGTTCTCACCTTTAACATAACCGCCGCCTTTTTCATCTGCTACTTGGGCGGTACCAGTTTTACCTTCAATATCATAGCCGTCTACTCTATAGTTCATCGCATGACTTTTCTTACTATTAACTACTTTATCTAGTTCAGTTTCTACTTTACTTGCAGTTGAAGCAGTGATGGGTTTGCCCGCAAATTCTTTTTTGCCTTGATAGAATGTTTTCTTAGAAACTGGATTGTTAATACTTTCAACAAACCAAGGTTTCAACATATTGCCATCATTAAAGAAAGCAGATTGTGCCTGAATCATTTGTACTGGCGTTACAGTTGTAGATTGTCCAAATGCTGATGTTTTTTGTTGTAATTCATTTGACCAGGCAATATGACCTTCAGCTTCACCATCAAATAGACCGCCTGTTTTTTTACCAAAGCCAAATCGTTCATACCAAGATTTCATTTTGTCAGCACCTACAAGGTCTTGTAAATGCATCATCAATGTATTTGAAGAGTAAGTGAATCCAAGAGACATTGGTATTTCTCCCCAACCAGTTCTATTCCAGTCAGAAATTCGAGACCCCATAATATCACGGTGTCCAGACTCATATTTCTTATCAGGATCAAACTTACCTTCTTGTATAGCTGCTGCTAAACCGAATGATTTAAATGTTGAACCAGGTTCATACGTATTTTGATATAAGTCGTTCGCCCATTTTTTACCAAAGTTTTCGCCAGTTTCTGGGTTGAACGTAGGTCGTTGACTAAAAGCTAAGATTTCACCCGTTTGCGCATCCATCACAACAGCAAATAAATCTTTTGGTTGATATCGCTTAACCATATCATCCAGGGCTTCCTCTACGAACACTTGAATATTAGAGTCAATCGTTAAATGAACATCATCGCCACGTTTAGGCGATTTTTCATTTTTAGTATTTGGAGCTATATATCCCCAAATATCTTGAATATACGACAACGCACCTTTAGTACCACTTAAATAACTGTCAAAGATTTTTTCTACACCAAGTGCACCTTTTAATTCGCCTGTATCTGGATTTTTCTGAGCCATCCCAATTAAATGAGACGTGAAATTACCATTTGGATAAAATCGTTCAGTTTCTGGATATAATGTGATGCCAGGTAAATCCATTTTTTCGAGTTTTTGTTTATCTTGATACGTTAAATTGGTTCCTTTTTGCCCAAATTCTACTTGGAATGCTTTTTTCTGATTAAGCCTTTTTTCAATTTCTTCAGGTTTCATATCTATAATTTTAGATAATGCTTTAGCAGTTTTTTTCTTATCTTCAACATAGCGTGGTTTATCACCACTTTTACCTGCACTTTTATCGACAACAGCCACAACTTTGTATCTTTCTACATCTTCTGCGAGAATTTTACCGTTTCTATCGTAGATTTTACCTCGTTCCGCCTGTTCATTGGTTTGGACAAGATACTTTTCATTTGCTCGCATAACTAAATCTTGTCCATCTGAATGACCTGTAATCATTATATACGCATATCTTAAAACCAATATAAAAAAGAGCAGTCCGAATATACCAACAAGGAGGACTGCTCCTAATTTATTTTTTCTAATTTTAATTTTTCGCTTCGCCATTTGTACGCACTACCTTTACATTGTCGTTATTTAGGCTCATACCTTGTGCTTTAGCCTTGTCGTAAATGCGTTGGTAAGAAGAACTTTTCTTTATTTCAGATTGAATCGCGCTATTTTCACTTGATTGTTGTTCAATTTTAGAATCTAAATCTGCAATTTTTCCATTAGTATCATACGCATCCATTTTTAAAGATAGCATATAGATAGCAATAACTGCAATTGCAGTAACAAGTGTTATGTATAAGTATTTCTCAAACCTTGTGAGTTGAACTACAACCTTTTTTGTGACAGTTCGTGTTTGTGGTTTTGGTTGAGGTTGTTGATTCGGTATACTATTGTGCTGAACGTCTTCATATGGTTCATATATTTCTTCTACAGCCATCGTCAATTACTCCTTATTTTAAAATTTCTGCAACACGTAATTTTGCACTGCGCGCTCTGTTATTTTCATCCAAATCTGTGTCAGTTGCCGTTATTGGTTTACGATTTACTCTTTTAAGTTTAGGTGTGTAAGCTTCAGGAATAATTGGTAACCCTCGTGGCACTTCAGGACCCTTTTCATACTCTTGGAACATTTGCTTACATAATCTGTCTTCTAAAGAGTGGAAAGTGATTACTGAAATTCTGCCTCCAACTTTCACAAGCTCAATCGCTTGTTCAATTGAATCCTCGAATGCAGATAACTCATCATTGACTGCTATACGTATAGCTTGAAATACACGTTTTGCAGGATGACCACCTTTTCTTCGAGCTTTAGCAGGAATGCCTTCTTTAATAATGTCAACTAGCTCTAATGTAGTTTCGATAGGCTGATGTTCACGATGTGCTTCGATTCGTCTCGCTATTTGTTTAGAAAATTTTTCTTCTCCATAACGATAAAAAATCTTAACAAGCGCTTCATATGGCCATTGATTGACTACTTCATATGCGCTAAGTTGCTGCGTTTGGTCCATTCTCATATCCAGTTTGGCATCATGATGGTAACTAAATCCTCGCTCTGGAACATCTAATTGTGGACTCGAAACACCTAAGTCATAATAAATTCCGTCTACCTTTTCAATGTTCAAATTTTTTAAAATGTTAGTCAATTCTCTAAAATTACTATGTACGAACGTGACTTTGTGTAGATGATCTTTCAATACTTCTTTAGCATTATTTAATGCTGTTGTGTCTTGATCAATCGCAATTAATCTACCGTCATCGTTTAATTGATTTAATAAATAGAGAGCATGACCCGCGCCACCAAGCGTACAGTCTACATAAATACCATCTTCCTTGATGTCTAGATAATCTATTGTTTCGTTGAGCATGACGCTAATATGATGAAACACGACTTATTCCTCCATTAAAAATCAAAATCTATTAAATCTTCAGCAATATCTTCGAAACTTTCTTCAGATTCATCATAAAAATCTTTCCAAATTTCTCTATCCCAAATTTCAATTCGATTTGAGACGCCTATTACTGTACATTCTTTTGTTAAATTAGCGTATTTCCTTAAATTTTGTGGAATATTAATACGCCCTTGCTTATCCAATTCCACTTCAATCGCACCTGAGAAGAACATACGCATAAACTTACGTGCGTCTTTTTTTGTCATAGGTAAGGTTTTCATTTTGTCTTCTATTTGTTGCCATTCTTCAAGTGTGTAACCGAATAAACATTTATCAAGGCCTCTTGTGATAATAAAACGTTCGTTTAAGTCATATCTAAACTTAGATGGAATTATCATACGTCCTTTAGCATCAAGTTGATGTTCGTATTCTCCCATGAACATTATTATCACCTCACCTTATTTATAATTTACCACATATCCCCACTATCCTCCACTAATTCTGTAAAATATCTTAAAATTCTTTTTTCTATACAAAAAAACCCTATTTTATCATTCCGATAAAATAGGGCTAACGCTTGATTTATTAAGGTTTTACAATAATTTGATCAAATGTGTATTCAAGTGGTGGATAAGTGGAGGGACTGAACACATCAATCCCAAAATCATTCATAATTTGGAGTGGATTCCAAATTCTTTCTTGCAGTCCGTGGTGAGGATGTAATACGAAATCCAATTCTCTAAATTGTCGCATGCTAATATCATTTTCTCGTTCAATATTTAATAAATAGCGCTTAAGTAAATAATCAAATTGTTTATTATGAATGTCTCTATTTTTAGTAACTAAATTTAAATTGTCTTGGTTCCCTTGAACTTCATTTAATAATTGCTCATATACATTGTCATGTTTGGATTGCAATTCTTCTACTTGTTGAATGAAGGTGTTGGATGCTTTTTCTCGTACAAATTTATTTTTGTCATCTTCAATACCAGTTTGAATTACTTTTTCAACATTCAAATTGTATTGTTTCAATAGTTTTTCTGTTCTTTCCATCATATAAGTGATTTTCATACGTGGTAAAACAATAGGCATTTCAACATCTAGTAATTGGAACACACCATTTAATTCTGCCCAATACTTAATCTCACTTGGGCCACCTATGAATGCTACAGTATTGAATAACCATTCTTCCATGACTGGTCTTGTGACAACGTTGTTTGAGAATCGCTCTGGCTCAGCTTCTATCAATTCCATGAGTTCTTTTTCTGAGAAAGTGCTCTCAGACTTACTTAATTTAAAATGGTCACCATCTCTTGTTATTAATTGTCGCATCCCATCTTCATGAAGGAATAAATGAACATTCGTGTCAGTCTGAATCATTTGTGTTAACCCAGCCTCAATAGTTTGCTCTTGTGTTTGTCTAAATGCCTGATCAATTTTAGCGTGATGATTTACAATTTCTTTTAATAACGGTTTCTCCAGTTGTCTAAGGTTATTATTTTGTGCATCAATGAGTAACAAACCGTAATCTTTAAAGACTTCATGTAATAAAGCTTTAAAGATATCTGTCCATGTATCAAACGTATTAATAATATCCACACATAAGTTATATAAAGGTTTAGAATGCTTAGTTTCTTTTAATTCTTTGAAGAAAAGATTTAATGCATTAAATAGCGCTTCTTTATCAGGTGTATATCTCGAAACATTAGTTTCTGGTGGTGTCATTGTATGATATTTAACTTTCTTTAATTGTGCCTCATTGGCATTATATGCATACGTATGATTGACTTCATCAAAGTCATGATCTTCCCCGGCAATCCAAAATACTGGTACAACCGTTCCACCGTATGCTTTAGTTAGTTGATTACTTAACGTAACAATTGAAAGTATTTTATGGAACGTATATAAAGGTCCACCAAATAGACCGGCTTGTTGACCACCGATGACTACTTTTGCACCTTGTCCAAGCGCCTCTATGTGCTCTAGTTGAGAAGTCGTTAATTTTAAATCTGCCATATCGTCTTTAATGATTTGTGCTAATTGTTGTTCTCTACCATTATTTGGACGTTCCATTCTAGCAGAGAAGCTAGATGATGCAACAGGATCATACTGATAAAACGCTAATAATCGCTTGTCACTTTCTTTTAATTTTGAAATAAATAAATCTTTTTCTTTAAACTGAGTTACTCGACAGTCCATATCCATACTCCTTCAACATAGCTATTACTCATATAGTATAAAGATTATAGCACTATATGACAATTTTACGGCTTAAAAAATTATAAATAGTATTGTAAAAGATGCCTTTGCTAGGGAAAATATAATTGAATGAAATTTACATATTATTTAAGTTATAATAAAACAAAAGAAATAAGGGGGATAACGAAAATGAGTGAAGTTAAACATCTTGAAATAAATTATAAAACAGACGAGTTATTTGAAGCTTTTAGAGCGTTTGGAAATAAAGATTTATACATGGTAGAAGAACTACAAGGTCAAATGATAGACGCTAGTTCCGATTCACCATTCTATGGCATTTTCCATGGTGAAAACCTTGTTGCGCGTATGGCGTTGTTAAAAAAAGGTGATGTTGAGGAAATTTATTTCCCAGAATTTGACGACTATTTACTCTTATGGAAATTGGAAGTATTAGAGAAGTACCAAAACAAAGGATACGGCCAATCACTCATCGATTACGCCAAATCTTATAATATGCCTATCAAAGCGATTGCACGTCAAAATTCTAAAAACTTTTTAATCCATCAAGATTTTGAAGATGTTCATGCCAAAAACCCTGAAGGCCACGATGTACTTGTTTGGTCTCCTAAATAATCGTTTTATAACGTGAACAAAAAAGCGATTCAAATCATTTCTATATAAAACCAAGATTCAATTACTAGAAAAAAGCCAGTAAATGCGTTTTGACTTAATTCATTTACTGGCTTCAATTTTTGAAGAACTGAGAATTAATAGCTCACTAGCTCAACTTGACATATGTGTGACGTCTCTGTTCGGAACCTTCTACGTTAAGCCCTCACTCAGCTATGTTTCATTATCCATTTCAATTAATTTAACTAATTCGTCTAATGATTTAATTTCATAATCCGGCTCTATGTTAGAGGTGTTCTTCTTGTTTCTTATATTAAACCAGCATGTAGCAATATTAGCATTTTTGCCTCCTAATATATCTGAAGTTAACGAATCTCCTACGATAATGGCACTTTCTCGTTTCGCTTCACCTATTTCATCGAACACATAATCAAAAAATTCTATCATAGGCTTTTGATAGCCAGTCTCTTCTGAAATAAACACACCCGCAAATGTATCTTTAAACTGTAATTGCGCAATACGTCTTTTTTGCGTATCAGTAACGCCATTCGTTACGATATACAGTTCATTATTTTGAGCTAAGCGATCTATCGTTTCTAAAGTCGAATCAAAGTGCTTAATAGGTGCCTTTGCTAATTCATCTCTAAACATAATATCTGCTTGTCTGCCATCAACTTCTATACCATAATGATTAAAATATTCAATAAAACGGTGGGATAGAACTTCTTCTTTAGTAAGTTTATTTTCTTGAAATGCCTCCCAATGTGCTTGATTAATTTGTTTAAAAAATTGAAAGTCTTCAGCTGTTGGATAATGTTGATAATGCTTTGCCATATTATGAAATGCTTTATCTTCAGCATCATAAAAATCAACTAAAGTATCATCGAAGTCTAATAGAATTGTATTATATTTCATCGTTTCATCCTTACTCATTATTTACTACTATGTATTTTAACAGAAATTGATCTATAAATTAAAAAAAGACCAGAGCGCTTGCCCTGGTCCATATGACTTAAAATGTATATTAGAAACCGAAGATTTTACCTAAAGCACTAATACCGTTTTCTACGATACCTACGATGTCAGTACCCATTTTACCCCAGTCTTTATCTTGACCTGCTTGAATTGCTGCTGCGATAGATTCTGCTAATTTTTGCATATTTATCTCTCCATTTCTGTTTGTATATTTATGATATTAACTAAGTTTTAAAAAAGCGTTGAATTAGAAACCAAAGATTTTACTTAATTCTGTTACACCGTTAGAAATTACATCTAAAATGCTTGTACCTAATTTAGTCCAGTCTTGGTTTTGACCTGCTTCGATTGCACTTTTAATTGCGTTTGCGATTTTTTCCATGATTATAATCTCCTTTGTACTGTTTATTTATATTTATATGAAATGTTTAAGTCGAAATATTAGAATCCGA
>NZ_JAESMI010000072.1:0-2514 GCF_017893095.1 Staphylococcus sp. GDX8P80P
AATCAAACTTTTCTCAGTTCTAGTCATATGTAAGGGGTAGGGAAATGAATTCAAAAAGAATTATGTCCTACCCCTTACTTTTTTGTTGTCATTTAAATGTGTAAAAACGTTTACTCAATCGGATTAGTCAAACTCTCAACATGTATATGGTAAAATAACTATACTATGTGTTATAAGGATGAATGAAAATGAATAAACCAATTGGTGTTATAGATTCAGGCGTAGGTGGTTTGACTGTAGCAAAAGAAATTATGCGTCAATTACCTAATGAGACAATATATTATTTAGGAGACATTGCAAGATGTCCGTATGGTCCAAGACCTGGAGATGAAGTAAAAGCATTTACTACACAACTTGCTAACAAACTAATGCAGTTTGATATCAAAATGCTAGTTATAGCGTGTAATACTGCGACTGCTGTTGCATTAGAATATTTGCAACAAGTGTTGCCTATTCCTGTTATTGGGGTTATTGAGCCAGGCTCCAGAACAGCTATTATGACAACTAAGAATCAAAACGTTTTAGTTCTTGGGACAGAAGGGACAATAAAATCTGAAGCGTACAGACATCATATTAAACGCATTAATCCTAATGTGCATGTATATGGCGTAGCTTGTCCTGGTTTCGTCCCGTTAGTTGAACAAATGCGCTACAATGATCCTACCATTACAAGTATTGTCATTCATCAAACGTTAAAACAATGGAGAAATACAGATGCAGATACAATAATCTTAGGTTGCACACACTATCCATTGTTATATAAACCAATTAATGATTACTTTGGAGGAGAGAAGAAAGTTATTTCCTCTGGACTAGAGACAGCGCGTGAAGTAAGTGCTTTATTAACGTTTAGTAATGAACACGCGAGTTATACCCGCCATCCAGAGCATCGATTCTTTGCTACTGGAGATACAGTACATATTAAAAATATAATTTTGCAATGGTTAAAATTAGATGTTGAAGTTGAGCGCATCAGTGTAGATGCTTAGTGAGGAGGAATTATAATGGCAGATATCGTAATCGCTACAAACAATAAAGGTAAAATTAATGACTTTAAATCTATCTTTCCCCACGATAATGTGATAGGTATATCAGAGCTCATCGCAGATTTCGATGTAGAGGAAACTGGAACAACTTTTGAAGAAAATGCACGGTTAAAGTCAGAAGAAGCTGCAAAAGTGTTAAATAAACGTGTTATCGCAGATGACAGTGGATTAGAAGTATTTGCGTTAAATGGAGAACCAGGTGTCTATTCAGCTCGATATGCCGGTCTAGACAACAGCGATGATGCTAATATTGATAAATTATTAAAGAATTTAGATGGTATTGAACAGCGCGAGGCACAATTTGTTTGTGTCATTAGTATGAGTGCACCTAATGAGCCGACGCAAACTTTCAAAGGAACAGTATCAGGTGTAATTACGACGGAGAGACAAGGTGAGCATGGTTTCGGATATGATCCTGTATTTTATGTTCCTGAAAAAGGTAAAACCATGGCACAACTCACAACAACAGAAAAAAGTGAAATTAGTCATAGAGGTAATGCAATTAAGAAATTAAATGCTTATTTGGAGAGTGAATCAATATGACAAAGTGGCTTATCGTCAGTGACAATCATACAGAACCTGGTATTTTATACCATATTTATGAATCACATAAAGACGCTGAAATGTTACTACATTTAGGTGACTCTGAATTCGAATACAATGACACAGAGTTAAGTCTATTTAAAAGAGTAAAAGGAAATTGTGACTTTTATCCTGAATTTCCAAATGAGGAAGTTGTGGAAGCTAAAGGTATTAAAGCCTTTTATACACATGGCCATTTATATTCAGTTAATCAAACGCGCATGCACTTAGCTGAGAAGGCTAAATCACTTGGATGTCAATTTGCTTTCTATGGTCATACTCATGTCGCAAAATATGAACACTTTAGTGGTGTACACGTTATTAACCCAGGCAGTATATCGCAGTCACGCAGTAATATTGAAGAAACATTTGCAGAACTCCTCATCGATGAACAAAATATGAATGCGATTTTAAACTTTAGAAATCGTGACAACCGTATTATAGAAACAATAGAATTTGAAATTTAGCAAAGAAACACTTAGGCAAAAGTCGTTGCCTAAGTGTTTTGATTATTATATAGGACAGAATTCAACTTATATAAGTCATGTAGGGTGAAGGTATTAAAATGAGAAGTAAAAACGAACCACTTTGGCACTTTATCTAGTAATAAGCGCATTGTTGCATTCAATTATTAATTTAGTACTTACGTTTTAAATCATATTGAGGCTTGATAAATTAGAAAAAGCAGATATAAAAGTGTTAAGCACGTGTCAAAATTTTTGAAACGTATATTTTAATAATATAAAAAGAGTCCGGGACATAAAGTTCTTGGATAAGTGAAAAAAAGACAATTTCTATTGAAATAATATAGAAATTGTCTTTTTTATAAATTTTTTAATTATTTTCAGCTCGTTGAGCTACTACTTTTCTTATATTAAGTGCCATT
>NZ_JAESMI010000073.1:0-33384 GCF_017893095.1 Staphylococcus sp. GDX8P80P
TCTTAGCGGCGATGGTAGCCGATTTACGTTCCGCTAGAGTAGGACGTTGCCAGGCGAAGTAATGGGAGCGGGACAGAATTCTTTTGAATTCGTCGTCCCACTCCCAACTTGCTTTGCTTGTAGAATTTCTTAATGAAATTCTCTTTGTTGGGGCCCCGCCCGCAAAAATGACTAGAACTAAGAAAAGCTTTATTAAAGCGCCTGCTCAGTTCAGTCAGCTACTGCGAAGTTGCAAAATAACTTCATTATATTATTTATGTCCCAGCCTCTTAATTTATTCATCCAGGACCCTTCATAGCTTTTCAATTGATATTTATTCGACTGAGAATAAATATTGATAGATAGGTTGGCCACCGTTATGTTCTTCTACTTCAACGTCTGGATATTCGCTCTCAACCCACTCTACTAATTTATCTGAGGTTTCAGTATTTGCATCCTCACCAGCGATAATAGTTAAGATTTCACTATCTTCATTTAGCATCGCTTTAAGTAAACCTGTGATTGTCGCAAATTCATCATCATTGCTTGTCACAATTTTACTTTCAGATAATCCCATGAATTCGCCTTTTTTAATCTCTACGCCATCAATTTTAGTGTCACGAACAGCAAATGTTACTGATCCAGATTTCACACTATCTAAAGCTGTTGTCATGTGAGATTGATTATCTTCAAGTGATGATGACGGATCGTATTGGAACAAGGCCGCAATACCTTGTGGAATAGATGTTGTAGGAATTACAACTGTATCTGCTTCAACTAAAGTTGCAGCTTGATCACTCGACATTCTTATATTTTTATTATTTGGTAAAATAATGGCACGTTTACATTGAGATTGTTCAATGACCTTTACAATGTCTTCAGTAGATGGATTCATTGTTTGTCCACCGCTTATAATATGTGTCGCACCCATAGATGTAAATAATTCTGAAATGCCATCACCCATAGAAATAGCAATAATTGCTGTTTCAACTGTTTTTGATTCTTCTTGTTGGTCTGATTGATGATTTTGCTTTTCTTTTCTAATGACTTCACGATGTTGTTCACGCATATTTTCAACTTTTAATTTAATAAGCTCACCATACTCTTGACCATAGTTAAACACATCACCTGGTGTTTCAGTATGTACATGGACTTTTACAATTTCATCGTCATTAATTACGAGTAATGAATCACCAAAATGACTCATATCTGTTCTAAATGTTTGCTCATCAAATTCTCTTTTATCTTTTCCAAAACGTACCATCATTTCAGTACAATAGCCATACTTAATATCTTCAGTGTTAATTACGCCATGGAAGTCATGCTCTTCATGCACTAACTCTTCTGTGTTTAATTTTTCTTTTTTCACTTCAATCGTTTGGCCTGTTAAACCTTTTAAGAAACCTTCATAAACACATAATAGCCCTTTACCACCACTATCAACTACGCCAACTTCTTTTAATACAGCAAGTAAATTGGGTGTATTATTTAATGACTTTTCAGCTTCTGCAATTGTATATTCCATAACTTCAACACAGTCATCTGTTTCTTCAGCTTTATTAACCGCTGCCTTGGCTGCATCTTTAGCAACAGTTAAGATTGTCCCTTCGACTGGTTTCATTACAGCTTTATAAGCAGTGTCAACACCTGCTTGGAAACTACTAGCAAGTTGTTGTGCATTAATTTCATTTTCAGTTTCAATATTTTTACAGAACCCTCTAAATAATTGAGAAAGAATTACACCTGAGTTACCTCGAGCACCCATAAGTAATCCTTTAGAGAATGTCTTCCCTAATTCACCAATACTTTGAGATAAATTATTTTCAACTTCCTCACGTCCAGAAGTAATTGTAAGATTCATATTAGTACCTGTATCACCATCTGGCACAGGGTATACATTTAAAGAATCTACTAAATCTGCATTATTAGATAAATTTTGTGCCCCTTGTATTATCATATCGGCAAATAATTTACCATTAATTTTGCTAATCATCCTGCTAAGTCCTCCTATACCTACTTGCCCTTATTATTAAGTCTTACACCTTGTACAAATATATTAATTGAATTCACTTTTACATTGAGTGAGTTTTCTAGTGTGTATTTTACTGATGATTGTACATTATTAGCTACCTCTGAGATTTTAACACCGTAGCTAACGATAATATACATATCTATATCAATGACACCATTGTTTTCTTTGACTTCAATGCCTCTAGCATAATTTTCATGTCCTAAAATTTCGGCAATACCATCTCGCACTTGTTGTCTAGATGCCATACCAACAATACCATAACTTTCAACAGCTTTACTGCCTACTACTGAAGCAATGACTTCATTTGAGATATCGATTTTACCATAATCATTTGAGATTTCTATTGTCATCTTTATATTCCTCCTGAATTTTGTTTAAAAATGACGAAACTATAAACATTTACAATTAAATTCATTGTAGAAATTAACCGATTCTTCCATAAATAAGTCTTTATAACCTAATTAAATGTACTACATAACTCCTCAGCTTACAATTATACCATAAATTATAAAATTCAAAACATTTTTAGAGAAATACCTTTTTATTTCATTGCTTTAAAAATTCATATATGGTATCTTATTTAAGTATATAAGTAGTCAAGTGTATTTATATTTATTAAAGGAGGTACTTTGATGGGTAAACAATGTTACGTAACAGGTCGTAAAGCATCGACTGGTAATAATCGTTCACACGCTTTAAATGCGAATAAACGCAGATTTAATGCTAACCTTCAAAAAGTTAGAATTTTAGTTGACGGAAAACCTAAAAAAGTTTGGGTTTCTGCTCGTGCTTTAAAATCTGGTAAAGTTACTAGAGTTTAATAAATATAATGCACTAAAAAATGCCTTCATATGTGGTGAAGGCATTTTTTTATGTTCTTTTTTAACTTGCATCCTTACTTCTCATTTGAAGTACTTGTCCGTCATGTAAAATGATTTCCGCGACAACTTCTTTTACTTCATTAGATAATGTAAGTGTCGATCCTTTTTCTAGAAGTTGCTTATTCAAATTATATTTAAAGCCCTTCAATGATAAAACAACATTTTCAGTAACTGGAATAAATGATACATATGGGAAATGAAGTGATTTTTGAATTTTATGGGTACCTTGTTTCAATAATTTAATTTCATTTTGATCATCTTCCACAATAATTGAAATATTTCGTTCTATATACTTTGGTTTTTGCAATATTTGCATGACACCCATAAAATGATCTAATCTACCACCAGTTGCACCATAAATATGTATTTGCGTAAAACCTCTATGAACAGCTTCTTCTACACCTAATGCTAAATCCGTATCATCTTTTTCAGCTTTGACCGGCTTAATATTCAACTGATGTTTGAGTTGTTGACGTTCTTCTTCTGAAACAGAATCAAAATCACCAATTGAGAACGTCGGTGTGATGGCATGGTTAACAAGAATCAATGTTCCTCTATCAATGCCACCCCAATGTTCATGCTTTTGAGTGCTCAATACTTTTGGAGGTAAATGTCGGTCACTACATAATAAATTGATTCGCATAATAAAATCAGCCTTTCAGTAATTGTGTCACCTTGCTATAATCCTTTTGATTAAAGAAATAAGAGCCTGTAACAAACATAGTTGCCCCATTATCAGCACACAATTGGATAGTTTCATCATTGATGCCACCATCAACTTCAATATCAAAATTTAAATTTAAAGATTGTTTTAAATCTCTAAGTGACTTCACTTTTGATGCGCATGCTTCAATAAATGATTGACCACCGAAACCTGGATTGACTGTCATCACTAATACATAATCTACAATTTCAAGAACTGGTAATAATACTTCAACTGGTGTACCAGGATTAATGACAACGCCTGCTTTTTTACCAGCATTCTTAATCATTTGAAGCGCTCTATGAATATGTTGCGTAGACTCGACGTGCACGGATATCATGTCAGCTCCGTGTTCAGCAAAGGTGTTAATATACTGCTCAGGTTGCTCAATCATTAAGTGAACATCAATTGGTAATTGTGTAGCAGTTCGAATTGAATCAAGAATTGGCAAACCAATCGAAATATTTGGTACAAATTGACCGTCCATCACATCAAAGTGTAAACCATCAACTTGTGCTTTTTCTAAAGTTTTAATTTCATCTTCTAAATTTAAAAAATCAGCAGATAAAAGTGATGGATAAATTTTTTTCATTAATATCTTACCTTTCTATTTGAAATTTCATTAAATAATTGAATGTAATGATCATAGCGGAATTGTGCTAAATGACCACTCTCCAATTGTTGCTTAACATGACAATGAGGTTCTTTAATATGATTACAGTTTCTAAATTTGCATGCCTCGCCATAGTGATGAATATCTATAAAATAGTGTTTCAATTCATCTTTTTCAATATGATCAAAATCTAATGCACTAAAGCCTGGTGTATCTGCAATAAAACCAGCTTCCCTTTCGAATAATTCTACATGTCTCGTTGTATGTTTACCACGATTGAGGGATTTTGATATATCATTGGTTTCTAAATTTAATTCTGGTTTAAAAGCATTGATAAATGTCGACTTACCGACACCTGATTGACCACTTAGTACAATAAGTCCTTCCGGCCAAGAAGCGACTACTTCCTGTTTAGACGTATCTTTGCCAACAAATTGAGTATTGTAGCCAATAGTTTCATAAATGGTTAGCCATTCATTAATTTTCTTAATGTCATCATCAGACGCTAAATCCTTTTTAGTTACTAGTATACTCGGTTCTAAATCATATGAATGCGCAATAACTAGAAAACGATCTAACAATTGTGTTGAGAAATCTGGTTCTACAGCGCTCATCACGATGATTAAGCCGTCAATATTACTAACTGGTGGTCGTTTCAATGCATTATGACGATCGTGAACATGATGAATATAACCTTCATTGGTATTTTGAATTTCAAAATCAACAATGTCCCCTACCATTGGTGAAAACTTCTTTTTTCTGAAAAGACCACGTGGTTTAGTATCATATAAAGTTCCATCTACATCTACTTGATATACACCACTAATTAATTTAATAATACGTCCAGTTTCCAAAATGACACCTCTTAATCATTATTTATATTTCATTATTATAGCAAAACCTTAGAGAATATTATATCCAGAACATATTTGTTTAAAGTCAAAATTATCAAAGTGGAGTACATTTTAAGTTTACATAATATTTTTATAGTTTGGTATAAAAATTAAAAAACCTTTTAGTGAATGAAAACGATCAAACATTCACTAAAAGGTTGAACTTTAATAATCTATATCTTTATCTGCAATAATATCGCCATCTACTCTAATGGTGTAGCCCGCGTCAGATCCTTCTTCAATTTTAAGCGGAATCGTGATCGTTCTATCACCTTTTATACTAAACGTTTGACTTGCAGATGCGCCACTATTGTCTTTATCTCTTATATAAACTTGAACTTTTTGACTTTCATCGTCTCCCGTATATGGGATATGATATGTTTCGGTGTAATTTTTAACTTTCTTTGCGTCGTCGTCCTTATCTTTACTAGAATCATTAGATTTCTCGTCTTCTTTATCTTCGTCTTTAGAAGTTGATTTTCCTTTCGAAACAATCAGTTGAACTGTGCTCCCTTCATCAATTTCTGTATTTTTCGGACTTTGTGAAATAATATTATCTTTTTTTTCATTATTACTTGATTCAGTCGTTATTTGTACTTTAAGACCATTTTTTTCAAGTTCTTTCTGAGCAGTTTTATAACTTTTATGTTCATAATTTTTCACGTATACTTTTTTAACACCTAACGACTCAGTTAACGTGATTTGGTGATCATTCACACGTACATAACTATCCGGATTAACACTTTGTTTGGCAATAGCACCTTTAGGTATTTGATTATTGTATTCTTGATTCACGGTTACATGATCAAGTTTAAATTGTTTTAATTTATCAAGTGCATCAGCTTTTTTCATTCCTATAACATTCGGCATTTTAGCGCGTTCCGGTCCTTTAGAAAGCACGATATCAACTTTTTCATGTTGATTCACTCTTTCACCTTGTTTCGGTTTTGTCTCGATGATTTTATTTTCTGGATAGTCATCGCTATAGTCTCTAGAAATATTGCCAATTTCTAAATGAGATTGGCGTAATATTTTTTCTGCTTCTTTTTCAGTTTTACCCTTAAGATCTGGCATTTCTGAATACTTACTGCCAAACATGCCCATCGCAATAAACCCAAATAAACTTACGACTAATAACAGTAAAATCAACGCAATGGCAAATTTTTTCTTTTTAGAACGCTTTTTCTTTGGTGGCTCGTAAATTTGCGCCTCGTTAGTTTGGAAATGGTGCTCATTGACAATAGGTATTTGCATGGTTTGAGCGATTTGCTTCTGCTCATTTTCTTCCTTTATTTTACTTCTGATATCTTGTCTATCAATGGCAACGGTATTTGTATCATCTTCTTCAATTGAATGCTTTTTTTCATTAGCACGACTAGATACAAGTACACTACTTAAGTCTTCTTTCATATCATTGACACTTTGATAACGATCCGTTGCTTTCTTTTCTGTTGCTCTAAGGACAACGTTACTTAAGGATTGAGGTATATCAGATCTTAACTCGGTTACATTAGGTATGGAATCCTGAATATGTTTTATCGCTATACTAACAGCTGTTTCGCCATTAAAAGGGGGTTCCCCAACTAACATTTCAAAAAGTACAATACCTATGGAATAAATATCTGTCGCTTCATTCGTAGTTTCACCTTTGGCTTGTTCTGGTGAAAGGTATTGTACAGTACCGAGCACGTGGTTTGTTTGCGTCATAGATGTTTCACTTAAAGCTTTGGCAATTCCAAAATCGAAAATTTTAAGTGTCTTATTCTTATCAATTAAGATATTTTGAGGTTTAATATCTCTATGTATGATAAGTTTGTCGTGCGCTTGCGCCACACCTTTTAAAATTTGATTGGTAAAGTCAATTGCTGTATCAATACTTAAAGGACCATGACTATGTATGTATTCAGATAAAGTAGGTCCATCTATATATTCCATAATTAAAAAGAAGCACTCTTCATCTTCTTGAACATCATACACTTCAACAATGTTTTCATGTGAGAGTTGCGTTGCATTATTGACTTCTCGCTCGAAACGTTTCATTGTTTCTTCTTTTTCATTCTGAGGAATTGAGATTGCTTTAATCGCTACTTCACGATTTAAAATGGTATCTTCTGCTAAGTAAACGGTACTCATTCCTCCGCCACCAAGCTTATCCACTATCTTATATCGTTCACTAACTAACTTTCCAATCATAGATGATCACCTTCAATAGCTGCTATTAAAACACTAATATTGTCTTTAGAATCATGGTTTAGTGCTAATTGAATAAGCTGTTCACCATGTTCTTCCAATGATAACGACGTATTGAACGCTTCAAGAATACGTTCACTTCTGACATAATCTGTTAAACCATCAGAATTCAACATTAAAAAGTCATAATAATTAAATCGTTTCGTAAATATATCTGGACTTACACGTTTATCTGTTCCCATCACTTTAGTAATAATATTACGTTGTGGGTGTGTGAATGCTTCCTCTTCAGTAATTTGACCTGACATAACTAAATGGTTAACAAATGAATGATCATACGTGATTTGTTCGATTTCTCTAGAATTAATAAGATATGCTCTAGAGTCCCCTATATTTGCCACAACTAAGTGCTTATCGAATACAAGGGCACAAACACATGTTGTACCCATACCTTTATACGATTCATTTGTTTGAGCGTATTCAAATAGCTCACGATTAATCTCTTTTAAATTGAAACGCAACCAAGTTTCGGCTTGTTCATACTCAATAAAGTTTTCAGCTTCAAAACGTTTTTGAAGCTCATACGTAACAAACTGACTTGCAATTTCCCCCGCTTTATGACCACCCATACCATCACATAGTACTAATAATTGTTGGTGAGTTTGGTTATAAAAAATACCTCCTGCATCTTCATTTTTATTTCTATGTTGTCCAGTATCTGTGAAAAATTGTGCGTTTAGCATTGTGATTACCTCGTTTCTACTTGTCGTTCCTTCGCTCTTAATTGTCCACATGCCGCGTCAATATCTGATCCTTGTTCTCTTCTAATTGTAGCATTTATGCCCAATCGTTTTAATTCTTTTTCAAATTTGAAAATATCATCTTTAGGTGTTTTAACGTAATTACGTTCTGGAACATGGTTGACTGGTATTAAGTTAACATGACAGTTTAGATCTTTAATAAGATGCGCTAAATCACGTGCATGCTCTAATTGGTCATTGACGCCACCAAATAATCCATATTCAAATGTCACACGGCGATTTGTTTTTTCTTGATAATATTGAATTGCTTCCATTAATTTATCTACGTGGTAAGCTCTGTTAATTGGCATTAATTTAGAACGAATGTCATCTTTGGCTGCATGCAAACTTACGGCAAAGTTAATTTGAATATCTTCTTCAGCAAAATCATAAATACGTGGAATAATACCTGATGTTGACACTGTTATATGACGTGCACCGATATTTAAACTATTGTCATCATTAACGATACGTAAGAAATCCATCATTTCATCATAGTTCTCAAAAGGTTCACCAATTCCCATAATTACAATTTGAGATACACGTTCATCTGTCGCATCTAATGCTTTTTGAACTGTTAAAACTTGTGAAACAATTTCTCCTGCTTCTAAGTTACGTTTTAAGCCACCTAATGTTGAAGCACAGAACGTACAACCGATACGACATCCAACCTGTGTCGTTACGCAAACTGAATTACCATAGTCATGGCGCATTAATACGGTTTCAATTGTATAACCATCTTGTAATTCAAATAGGAATTTTATTGTCCCATCTTTACTTTCTTGTTTTACAACAGTCGTTAAAGTGGTCATAGCAAAGTTATCTTTTAGCACTTGACGAAGATCTTTGGATAAATTCGTCATTTCATCAATACTATCTACACGTTTTTGATATAGCCATTCAAATATTTGCTTAGCTCTAAATTTTTATTGGCCATGGTCTACTAACCATTCTTGCATTTCATCATATCTAAGTGAATAAATCGACTGTTTATCAAAGTCAGGCAAGAATTTATTTTTCTTCTTTTTTTCAGTAGTTATCATCTTAACTTTCCTTTCTTTTTATTTTTGTGATGAAAAAGCCATCTGAATTAAAATCTTGGGGTAAAATCTGTATAGTTTTTACTTGTTCACCGCTAACAGGATGTGTCATTAATTCAAATTCAAAGTCTTTATTATTTTTTAAGAAGGTATAAATCACATTTTCATTTTCGAGTTGTTCAATCGTACACGTTGAATAGACTAGAGTCCCACCAGGTTTCAAGTTTTCTTTAACATTGTCTAATATCTGTAATTGTAATTCAACCAAGTCTTGAATATCTTGCTTTGTTTGAACATATTTAATTTCTGGCTTATGTCGTAATACGCCTAAACCACTGCATGGTGCATCAACAAGTATTTTGTCATATACATCTTTATAAGGTTTTGTTGCATCATGATCAAATGCTTTAATGTTCTTAAGTTGTAATTTTCCAATATTTTCTTTAATTAAACCAATTTTATGCTTATGAATATCTGTCGCATCTACATGACCACTTGATGCTAATAATTCAGCAATATGACACGCTTTGCCACCTGGTGCACTACATGCATCCAAAATAACATCATTGTCTTCGACACCCATTAAATATCCTACAAACATTGAACTCTTATCTTGAATTGAAATATTTCCATTTTTAAAATTGTCGGATTCAATTATTGGACGTCCTTTTAAATGTAAACAATAAGGAATCAGTTCATCCACTTCAACGTCATATCCCTCTGCTTGTAACCCTGCTACGACATCTTCAACTTTATTTTTACTTGTGTTAACACGTACAGTACTTGCAGTTTGTTTTATAAATGAAGATGCTATTTCACGTGTGGTCTCAACACCATAATGCGTAATCCAATGTTCAATAATCCACTTTGGAATACTATACTCAATGGTCATACGTTGTTTATCATTTTTAATTGAATCTAGGCTTGGCAATTCACTTCTAAAGATCGTTCTCAATATAGCGTTAACAACATTACCATTATGAGGACCACCACGACGTTTCGCAATATTAACTGCTTCATTTATAATGGCGTGATTAGGAACTTTATCTAAATAAACATATTGATACAAACTCATCCATAATAATTGTCTGACCCAACTTTTAATTTTCGTTTTTACAAAAGGTCTAAGATAAAAATCTAGCGTCATTTTCCGTTTTACAGTTCCATACACGAGTTCAGTGTACAAAGGTTTGTCAATACTAGACACGTCCCCGGTAGAAAGTACCTCATTGATTCTTAAGTTACTGTACGCATAATCATTAAAGATTTCTTGAATTGTTTGAAATGCTAATTCTCTTACTGTTTGTGTCATTTTAATAATTTCCCAACTAGCGATTCTTGAACACCGCTTAAATAATTTGCTGCTAGCATACGTTTTTTACCAGCTAATTGAATATCAGTTAAGGCAACTGCATCATCAGAGCCTGTAGCAACTATAATCGCCTTTTTAGTCGTTTCGACGATTTCCCCTGGTTGTCCTTTTTTGTTATGCACGATATGTGCAGCATACAATTTCAAGTTTGTATCATCCATCGTAGTATAGCCAACAGGCCATGGTGATAATCCACGTATATGATTATGAATATCTTCAGCAGTCATTGTCCAATCAATACGTTCATCTTCTCTACTAATATTTGAAGCGAATGTGGCTTGCGTATCATCTTGAGGCGTACTATCATTTGTACCAGCGATAATGGCAGGTAATGTTTCTTTCAATAGATTTGCGCCTAATATACTAAGCTTATCATGCATCGTGCCTACATTATCATCATCTTCTATATCAATTGCTTTTTGAGAAATAATATTGCCAGCATCTAACTTGTTAACCATATACATAATTGTTATACCAGTTTGTGTCTCACCATCAATAATTGCTTGATGTATCGGCGCACCACCACGGTATTTAGGTAACAATGATGCATGGACATTAATAGCACCTAATTTAGGTAATTGTAGTAATGTCTCAGGCAATAATTGACCAAATGCAGCAGTGACAATCAAATCAGGTTCTAATTGTAACAGTTGTGTCAATTCGTCAGATTGCGCTAATTTTTCTGGTTGATATACAGGTAAATTGTGTTCTTCGGCCACTCGTTTAACAGGTGGTAGTGTTAATACACGTTTACGTCCCACTGGTCTATCAGGTTGCGTTACGACTGCGATAACGTCGTGTTCTTCTATTAACATTTCCAATACCTTAGTTGAAAAATCAGGTGTTCCCATAAATATCACTTTAGTCATTTTCAAAATACGCCTCCACTTCTTCATCAGTTAATAAATGCTGTGCACGCTTAGTAAATGATATACCGTTTAATTGGTCAACGATGTGTAACATCATTCTCGCTATATCATCATAAGCGGTTAATTCTATCGTATTACCTTCTAAATCATTGGCTTCTACAGTTATCATTTTACTTCGTTCGACTTCCCCGTAGATACCTGGTGTGTTTACTGAACCTTCAAGGTCTGTGACTTTATCTTTAGACTCCGTTTTGATTATAGGATTGATTAGTTGTAGCAATCCTTCAAGTTCCATATCAATGATAGCTACTTGCTTACTAATACCAATTTGAGGTGCGCAAAGCGCTGATGCCTCATTAGCATATAATGTATCTTCTATATCTAATAACAAATCTTTTAATGTAGCATCAAATGTTGTTATGCGTTCCGCTTGTTTCGTTAATACAGGATGCGTTGACTGGACTAATTTTTGTATCGCCATTTATTTTGCTCCTCCTGAAAAAATTCATCATACAATTATAACTTAATTCACTTTGAATTGCGACCTTAGTCTGAAATTTATCCATTCCAGCTACTATTAATTGCTTTTATTTTTCAGTTTATTAAAATAAAAGCAAGTTAATTTATCATCACTTGCACAATTAAAGGAGGTGCCAAAATGGAAGTAAATAAAATTATTTATATTGTTTTAGCTATATTTTTAGGTGGTTTCGGTGTTCATAAATTCTATGCCGGTAAAACAATGTCTGGTCTTTTACACTTATTGTTCTGTTGGACAGGTATTCCACATATCATTGCAATCATTAGTGCTATTCTTACATTATTTAGACCAGCAGATGAAAACGGTAATGTTGTCATGTAAAAACTAATATTTACGAAAGAAAGAGTTACGTAAGTTAGGTCTTTAAACCTAATAACTACGTAACTCTTTTTGTCTACATTAATACTTGCGGATTGATATCTATTTTTAATGCAAGTTTGTCTTTAAGATAGGCCTCATGATAATAATCATCTAAATATTGAAGTGCTTTTAACAATTCCGGTTCACGCTTGTATTTCACTAAAATTTGAAATCGATGTTCGTTGTTAATACGAGCTATTGCAGCTGGTGATGGGCCTAACACTAACGCACGATCTGTGAGATGCTGCAGTAAGATTTGATGTATATGTTTGGATGCTTCCATCACTTTCTTCATATTTTTATGCGAAATCGTAAAATTGATTAGAAAATAATAAGGTGGATACTTGCCTATTTTTCTGTATTCCATTTCTTTATGATAGAAAGTTAAATAATCATTTTTTGGAACATCTTCAATTGCATAATGGTCAGGATTATAAGTTTGAATAATGACGTTACCCGGCTTTTCATGTCGTCCTGCTCTTCCAGCCACTTGTGTTAACAGTTGATATGTCCGCTCACTCGCACGAAAATCAGGTAGATTCAGCATAGTATCAGCATTTAAAACGCCTACTAAGGTGATATTTGGATAATCTAACCCTTTCGCAATCATTTGTGTACCTAATAAAATATCGCCTTTTCCTTGTTCAAATTCGGATAGTAATTTTTCATGCGCGCCCTTTCTAGAAGTAGTATCTACATCCATTCGGATAATACGTGCACCTTCAAATTCTTGTTGTAATATTTCTTCCACACGTTGTGTACCCGTGCCTACTTGGCGAATATGAGAACTTTCACAATTAGGACATTTATTTGGAGGTACTTCATGGTAACCACAATAATGACATTTCAATTGATCTGTTGACTTGTGGTACGTTAATGAAATATCACAATGTGGACATTGAGGCACATAACCGCAATCTCGGCATAACATAAATGATGCATAGCCACGGCGATTAAGAAATAAAACGATTTGTTCATTTTTGCGTAAGCGTTCTTCAATGGCTTCTCTTAATTCGTTAGAAAACATGGATCGATTTCCCGCACTCAATTCTTCGCGCATATCAACGATATCTATCGAAGGTAACGCTTGTTGATTCACTCTAGTAGGTAACGACAGTAACTGATACACGCCTTTTTCAGCTCGTGCGTATGATTCAAGGCTTGGCGTTGCACTTCCTAATACTAAAGGACAGTGATGATATTGACTTCTCCATTCAGCGATATCTCTAGCATGATACCGTGGATAATCTTCTTGCTTATATGTTGATTCATGTTCTTCGTCTATAATAATTATACCTAAATTTTTGAATGGTGCGAAGATACTTGATCGTGCACCAACACTGACACGTGCTCTACCGTCTCTAATCTTCTGCCATTCATCGTAGCGTTCTCCATTAGATAGACCAGAGTGTAGCACCGCTACGTCATCACCAAATCGGCGTTTAAATCGTAAGACCATTTGTGGAGTTAAAGCAATTTCAGGCACTAACATCATTGCTTCTTTACCTTCATTGAGCACTTCTTCGATTGACTGTAGGTAAACTTCTGTTTTACCTGAACCTGTCACACCATGTAATAAGAATGTACGTTGCGCTTTATTATCGATTTTGTCTTTAATCTGTTGAAAAGCAACACGCTGTTCTGAAGTAAGTTCCCGCTTCTCTTCACGTTCAAATATACGATGTGCAAATGGATCACGTTCTACTTCGGCATCATATTTCTCAATATAGCCCTTCTTAACTAACCCATCTATACTTGATTTCGAGAATCCCATCTCTTCCATATCTTTCAGAAATACTGTATTATGTTGTTCATCTAATAGATAGGCATACACGTCATACTGCTTCATTTTCTTTTCAAGTTTAGCTAAGACCTCATCTGGATGATAACCTTCTACAATACGTACCGCTCTCTGTGTTTTCTTTTTTACATTTTGAGATAATATCGTAACTTCTTTCACTGCGCCCATTTTTAACAATTTATTTAAAACAGGTAGATGATTATTCTTTTGCGCTTCTTTATACTTATATTGACCCGTAGCATCAAAGTATTCAAGCAATTGATCATCGATATCATTATACTTCACAACTTCAAAGACTTTCGTATACTTTGCTTTAATTGCACTTGGCAACATTACTTCAAGTACTGAAATGCTCTTGGATACATGATAGTGGCTAATCCATTCACTCAATTGAATCAATTCCGAGGTTAATTCAGGTTTCATATCTTGAATTTCTTTGATTGCTTTTAATTTCTCAATATTAATATCATCACTTGGTTCATTTTCAATAGCCATGACATATCCTTGAATAGTACGCGGACCGAATGGGACAACCACCCTAACCCCTACCTGAATAAAAGCCTCTAAATGCTCTGGTATCAAATAATCAAATTTAAAGTCCACACTCTTAGAAGGAATATCTACGATTACCTTCGCAATCATTATTGCCACCTAGTTTCTAATTCATCTAAAATTTGTTCAGCTAATTGAACCTTTTTGCCTCTCTTAATATTAATCATTTCATTAGTTTTAAAATGCATGGTTAATTCATTATCATCTGATTTAAAACCAATCGTTTTGTCACCTACATTATTCGAAATAATCACATCAGCATTTTTTCGTTTTAATTTATCTTGCGCATAGGCTTCGATATTTTGCGTTTCAGCAGCGAAACCTACTAAATATTGATGTGCTTTATGTTCACCTAAATATTTTAGAATATCTTTAGTTCGTTTAAAGGTAACGGCTAAGTCGCCATCTTGTTTCTTCATTTTATGATCTAATACTTCCATCGGCGTATAATCAGATACAGCTGCCGCTTTAAATACAATGTCTTGCTGATCAAAACGTGTCGTTACTGCCTCAAACATGTCTTCCGCACTTTCAATATGCACAACGTCCACACCAATAGGATCTACTAATTGCGTTGGCCCTGTCACTAACGTAACGTGTGCGCCTCTTTTTTGTAGCGCTTCAGCTAGAGCGTAACCCATTTTCCCTGAAGAACGATTGGATACATAACGAACAGGATCAATCACTTCTACAGTTGGCCCAGCTGTGACTAATGCATGTTTACCTTTAAATGAACTATGCGCCTTTACCTTTTGCGAATGGAAAAAGTCGTTGATGACTTTAACAATTTGTAATGGTTCTTCCATTCTTCCTTTTGCTACATAACCACATGCTAAATAACCATCCCCAGGTTCAATAAAGCGATAGCCATCTTGTGCTAATACGTTAATATTGTGCTGTGTACGCTTATTCTCATACATATGTACATTCATTGCCGGAGCAATAAAGGTAGGTGTCTCAGTTGCTAACAACGTAGATGTCAGCATATCATCTGCAATACCCACACTCAATTTCGCAATCACATTTGCAGTTGCAGGTGCAATGATAATCGCATCTGCCCAATCACCCAATGCGACATGTTGAATTTCTTGTGGGTTCTCTTCTTTAAATGTATTGGTATAGACTGGGTTTCTACTAATTGCTTGAAAAGCAAGTGGTGTAACAAATTCTTGCGCATGTTCAGATAACATTACGCGTACATCGTAACCAGCTTGTGTTAATTTACTCGTTAAATCTATAGCTTTATATGCTGCAATACCACCTGTAACAGCTAGCAAAATGTGTTTCATAATCGTATTTCTCCCTTTTACTATATCGATTATTAATCATAATTTATATTAAATTTATTATACACAAATTAAAGGTGTAATTAAAAAGACACATCTTATTGAAGAAGCGTAATACTCAAATCAATAAGATGTGCATATGAATAAATTAATTTCATTTGGTTTTACATAGTGAATTCGTCAGAAACGACTGGTGTAATTTTACCGCTAGCAATTTCTTCTAATGCTTCACCAACTGGTTTAGCTGAATGATATCCACTTAATAAAGCTGTTTCAGGTCTTTCATCTAATTCACGTGCACGCTTAGCTGCAGTCGTAGCAATTAAATACTTAGAATTGATTTTCGATTGTAACTGGTTTAATGGTGGGTTTAACATTATTTTTTAGCCTCCAATAACATTTTTCTATATATAGCTTCAACACGTTCGCGTTTTAAGTGTTCTGCTTCAACAATTGATTGAATACGATCTTTCGCTAAATGGACTTCATCGTTGACTACAACGTAATCATAAAGATTCATCATCTCTACTTCTTTACGTGCTTCATTTACTCTGCTTTGAATCTTCTCATCTGACTCAGTGCCACGTCCAACTAATCGTTCTTTCAAATGGTCTAAGCTAGGTGGTGCAAGGAAGATAAATAATGCATCTGGAAATTTCTTTCTTACTTGTTTAGCACCTTCTACTTCAATTTCTAAAAATACATCATGTCCAGCAGCCATAGTATCTTTAACATATTGAACAGGCGTACCATAGTAATTTCCAACGTATTCAGCATATTCAATAAATTGATCTTCCTGAATTAAAGCTTCAAATTCTTCTTTCGTCTTAAAAAAGTAATCTACACCATCAACTTCGCCTTCACGCATATTACGTGTCGTCATTGAAATAGAGTACTTATATGATGTAGTTGGATCATCAAATATCTCTTTGCGTACAGTTCCTTTACCTACTCCTGAAGGACCTGAAAGAACAATTAGTAATCCTTTTTCATTATCCATGCCTTACGACCTCTCTAAGCTATTCTTCTATTATTTAAATATAATATCATATTGTAGTGAAAATTGTATAGAGTATGTAACATAAACTTAAATCATGACGCTATCTTTTTACCATGTTACAATATACTGAATGATTAAATTGAAGGTGGAAATTATTTATGGCATATGATGGCTTATTCACTAGAAAAATAGTTGAATCACTACAGTTTTTAGTATCTGGACGAATTCATAAGATTAATCAACCAGAAAATGATACGATTCTTATGGTTGTACGCCAAAATCGCAAAAATCATCAACTATTACTATCAATACACCCTAGTTTTTCAAGAATGCATATCACAACGAAGAAGTATGATAACCCATTTGAACCACCAATGTTCGCACGCGTATTTAGGAAACATTTAGAAGGTGGCATTATTAAATCAGTACGTCAAATCGGTAATGACCGCCGTATTGAAATCGATGTTGAAAGTAAAGATGAAATTGGGGATACCATTTATCGCACTGTTATTTTAGAAATTATGGGTAAACATAGCAATTTATTACTTGTTGATGATAATTATAAAATTATTGAAGGATTTAAACATTTAACCCCGAATACAAATCAATATCGTACGGTTATGCCGGGTTTTAAATATGAAGCACCACCAACACAAAATAAATTAAATCCATTTGACGTTTCTGGGGACGAAGCTTTAAAATATGTAGATTTTAATAGTGGTAAACTTGCAAAGCAGTTATTGAACACGTTTGAAGGTTTTAGTCCACTGATTACTAATGAAATTGTCAATCGCTATCAATTTATGACAACAGACACTCTACCTAAAGCTTATGATGAGGTTATCGCTCAAACGTTACAAACACCTGTACCTGTTTTCCATAAAAATCATGAAACTGGTAAAGAAGATTTTTATTTCATGAAATTAGAACAGTTTCATGATGATATGGTTGAATATACATCCTTACATGAATTACTAGACCGGTATTATGATGCCCGTGGAGAACGCGAACGTGTCAAACAACGCGCAAATGATTTAGTACGCTTTGTTCAACAGCAATCTCAAAAATATCAACATAAATTGAGCAAACTGATCGCGGAGTATGAAAGTGCTAAAGATAAAGATAAACAGCAACTATACGGTGAACTCATTACTGCTAATATTTACCGCATTAAGCAAGGCGATGATGCGGTAACTGTTCTCAATTACTATACAAATGAAGACATTACGATTCCATTAAACCCTACTAAATCACCGTCAGTTAATGCACAATATTATTACAAGCAATATAATCGAATGAAAACACGTGAACGCGAATTAGATCATCAAATTCAATTAACGCGCGAGAACATCGATTACTTTGCAAATATCGAACAGCAACTCGACCATATTACGGTTGATGAGATAGATGATATTCGTGATGAACTAGCAGAACAAGGATTTATGAAACAACGTAAAAACGTTAAAAAGAAAAAGAATGATAAAATTCAACTTCAAACCTATCTTTCTACAGATGGGGATACGATACTGGTAGGCAAAAATAATAAACAAAATGATTATTTAACAAATCGTAAAGCTCAAAATTCACATATTTGGTTCCATACAAAAGATATTCCAGGTTCTCATGTCGTTATTCTTAATGATGCACCAAGTGAACAAACGATTAAAGAAGCTGCTATGTTAGCTGGTTATTTCTCAAAAGCCGGAAATTCTGGCCAAATTCCTGTAGACTATACAGAAATTAGAAATGTTCACAAACCATCTGGTGCTAAACCAGGATTTGTAACGTATGATAATCAAAAAACATTATTTGCAACGCCAGATTATGACAAGATTCAAAGTATGAAAGTTAAATAAGCTGCATCGCACAGTCACTAAAATGATGAAACTATATTTAAAAAGGGATTAGAACCGAACGCACAACTACATTCAGTTCTAATCCCATGTTTTATTTTTCAGGTAATGCGAGTTGAAAACTAACACCAAATTTATCTTGCACCCATGCAAATTCACGGAATGGCGGCATCGCAGTTTTAGGCATTAATATTGCGCCTTCTTTCTTCAAACCACTGAATAGTCGTTCCATTTCCATCGCATTATCAACCGTAATATATAAAGAAATTGACGGATTCATTGGCAAATTCTCACCATTATCCGCATCAATTGCCATAAATACTTGCCCATTTAGCGTAAATATGGAATGTTGTACTGTGCCTGGCACACCTGGCCCATCCTCTCCATATTTAACCATAGTCAAAATTTCACTATTATCGAACAGACTCGTATATAAATTAATTGCTTCTTCTGCTTGATTATTAAACATTAGAAATGTTGTTATTTTAGGTATTTCCACATTGATTCCCCTCTCTTTATCTTTAATACTTATTTTAAACTAATCTATATCATTTTGAAAAAATTTAAATATTTAATTTCGTTAATCTAAATTTTTGACTTATTCTATTTTCAAGTTAAAATTAGAATAAAGTTCAATTGGAGGCTTTCAATTATGATGCATCTTGTTATACCTATTTTATGTATGCTTATTGTTTTACTTATCGGATGGGTGCTTATTAAAATTTTTATTCGCTAAACGTTATGTATTATATTTCTAAACATATAAAACGTGGTATAGATATGACAACATTTCATCTATTACTTTAGATGATTGTGCCCGCCTATACCACGTTTTTTTAATCGATTTTACCCTTTTGTCTAAGCGATTGCTTAGCCTTTTTAAAGAGGTCACTTGTATGCACAAATGAGTCCATGCTTACTTTAGATTGATTTTTACTTATTTCTTTAATACTATTATCAATCGACATTGCGTTGTCTGGGGATTTGAAGTCATCATCTCTATATAAGAATTCATTAACGTGCTTCATATTATTATAGAAGCGATTCGCTTCACTATCCGTCATATTAATCAATCCCCCTTTTGACATAGCATATTACAAGTTGTCTCTCCATTCAACTAAAGTTTGTATATCATGCTCAGAAATTTTACCTTCTTCACGTGCAACTTCAATTAACTCATTATAGTTACTTAATGTGTAATAAGGGACATTGATATCATTAAACATGTCATCTGCTTTCTTTAAGCCATAAGTGAAAATGGCTACTACACCTACGACATTGGCCCCCGCTTCTTTTAATGCTTCAACTGCAGTAATTGAAGATCCACCTGTTGAGATTAAATCTTCGACTACGACGACGTTCTTACCTTTACTTAAAGCGCCTTCAATTTGGTTTTGTTTTCCATGGCTTTTGCTTTTTGAACGAACATAATTCATTGGTAAATTTAATTTCTCAGAGATATACGCTGCATGCGGAATACCTGCTGTTGCTGTACCAGATATAATATCTACATCACCGAATTGTTCAATAATCAACTGGCTCAATCCATCACGGATGGCACTTCGTACTTCTGGATAGCCTAATGTTACACGATTATCACAGTATATAGGAGATTTAATTCCTGAACTCCATGTATATAAATCGTTTGGAGATAATGTTACTGCTTCGATATCTAATAAAGATTTTGCTATTTCTTTTGCCATATTAACTTAACCAACTTTCTTTAATAGTGTGATAACTTTCTACAGGATTCTCACTTTGCGTGATTGGTCGTCCAACTACAATATGTGTTGCCCCTAATTGTTTAGCGTCTTCAGGTGTAGTGATTCGCTTTTGATCATCTACAGCTGCCCCTTGTGGTCTAATTCCTGGTGTTACTTTTAAAAAGTCTGAACCTAATTCATTTGTTAATAATTCTGCTTCTAATGGAGAGCATACAACACCATCTAAACCTGCTTGTTGCGTTAATGTCGCATAGTTTAATACGGCTTCTTCGATTGTTGTTTGAATGTTTTGCTCATTACGCAACATTTCTTCAGTTGTAGATGTTAATTGTGTAACAGCAATAATCTTTGTATCATTACTAAATTTGTGCAATCCCCTTACTGCAGCTTTCATCATTGCTGTACCTCCAGCTGCATGCACATTAACTAAATCAACATCTAACTTTCCTAAGCCTTCCATTGCTTTTTCAACTGTATTTGGAATATCATGTAGCTTCAAATCTAAGAAAATATCATGACCACGTGATTTAATAGATTTAATGAACTCTGGCCCTGCTTGATAGAAGAGTTCCATTCCGATTTTCACGAAAAGTGGTTCATCAAATTGATCTAAAAATGTATTCACTTTTTCTGCTGATTCGAAATCTAGTGCTATGATAGGTAAATCTTTCATATTATAACTCCTTTGAAAATGAACGACGCGGTCGCAGTCGTCGGACTAAGGAAATCCTGACTCATTACAACCTTGTCGTTCTTGAATTGTAATATTACATCGTTCTCATTGAAAATGTCATACTTTCAATCACATTTGTTAAAGCATTCGCAGTATCTAATGATGTTAAACATGGCACACCATTTTCAACTGTTGTACGACGAATTTGGAAACCGTCTCTCTCTACTTCTTTACCCTTAGTCATGGTATTAATGACAATTTGTACTTCACCATTTTGGATACGTGTTAATAAATCATCATCGCCACCAATTTTACCTACAACTTCAACTGGAATATGATGTTCTTCTAATTTTTGTGCCGTTCCTTGAGTAGCTAAAATCTTATACCCTACCTCATTTAAACGGTGAGCAATTTTTACAATTTCGTCTTTATCTTTATCACTTACTGTCATAAGTACAGTACCATGATCTTTAACTTCTACACCACTACCCGTTAATCCTTTGTAAAGTGCTTTTTCTAAAGTTAGATCTTTACCCATCACTTCACCGGTAGATTTCATTTCTGGTCCTAAAGTCACATCGACATTTTTCAATTTATTAAAACTGAAGACAGGTGCTTTCACATAGACACCTTCTGAATATGGTTGGATGCCTTGCTTATAGCCTAACGCTTTAAGCTGTGTTCCCATTATAGCTTGCATCGCAAGTTGTGCCATTTGAATATCTGTGATTTTACTTAAGAATGGTACAGTTCGACTTGCACGAGGGTTTACTTCTAGTACGTAAACACCATCATGTGCGATCACAAATTGGATATTAATCAAGCCTACGATATTAAGCCCTTTAGCTAATTTAATTGTGTAGTCTTCTAACGTATTAATATCTTCCTGGCTTAAAGTTTGGGGCGGATAAACAGCAATTGAGTCACCACTATGAACACCTGCACGTTCGATGTGTTCCATGATACCAGGAATGATGACTGTTTCACCGTCTGATATCGCATCAACCTCTATCTCCTTACCAGTTAAATATCTATCTACCAATACTGGATGTTCTGGGCTCGCTTTAACAGCTTGTTCCATGTAGTTTTCTAATTCAGCGTCGCTATTCACTATTTCCATAGCACGACCACCGAGTACATATGATGGTCTCACCACAACCGGGTAGCCAATTTCACGGGCATTTTCAAGTGCTTCTTTTGGAGAAGTCGCAGTTTTACCTTTAGGTTGAGGTACATTAATGGTATGCAGTAAGGATTCGAATTCTTTTCTATCTTCGGCACGATTTAAATCGTCTAAAGACGTTCCTAATATTTGAACCCCATGTTTAGCTAATTTATCCGCTAAGTTAATAGCCGTCTGACCACCAAATTGCACGACTACGCCTTTAGGTTGTTCCAAATTGATGATATTCATTACATCTTCTTCAGTTAATGGTTCGAAGTATAATTTATCTGATATTGAAAAGTCAGTCGATACTGTTTCAGGATTATTATTCACGATAATTGCTTCGTATCCGGCATTTTGAATTGCCCATACTGCATGTACAGTAGCATAGTCAAATTCCACCCCTTGCCCAATTCGAATTGGACCTGAACCAAGTACCAAGATTTTTTCTTTATCTGTCACGATGGATTCATTCTCAGTCTCATAAGTGCCATAGTAATAGGGTGTTGTTGACTCAAATTCAGCAGCACAAGTGTCAACCATTTTGTATACAGGTTTAATTCCATTTTCTTGGCGCAATTGATAAACTTCTGTTTCAGTCATACCGAATCGATGTGCAATCACTCTGTCACTAAAGCCATAGTCTTTAGCATATTTAAGGTAGTCTAAATCTCCAGGGTGTGCTTTCAACTCATGTTCGATATTAATAATATTTTGGAATTTATTTAAGAAGAAATAATCAATTTGCGTCATATTATGTATTTCTTCAAGCGTCGTACCACGTCTAATTGCTTCACCTATAAAGAAGAGTCTTTCATCATCTTGATGACTGATGCGTTCCTTAATATAATCTAAATCAAAACTTTCTCCATTTGGTAAGCCTAAATGGTGTACACCATATTCAAGTGAACGTATTGCTTTCAATAGCGATTCTTCATATGTACGTCCGATAGCCATTACTTCACCAGTAGCTTTCATTTGAGTACCTAATTCACGTTCGCCTTTTTCAAATTTATCAAATGGGAATCTCGGTATCTTTGAAATAACGTAATCTAACGTTGGTTCAAAGGCAGCATATGATGTACCTGTGACAGGGTTAAGCATCTCATCTAATGTTAATCCTACTGCTATTTTTGCCGCTAATTTTGCAATTGGGTATCCAGTTGCTTTAGATGCAAGCGCTGATGATCGTGATACACGTGGATTTACTTCTATAATATAGTAATTGAATGAGTGTGGGTCTAATGCAAGTTGGACGTTACATCCACCTTCAATACCTAATGCTCGAATTACTTTTAAAGATACATCACGTAACATTTGATATTCAACATCTGATAACGTTTGACTCGGCGCTACTACGATAGAGTCTCCTGTATGAATACCAACTGGGTCGATATTTTCCATATTACAAACAACAATTGCATTATCATTTTTATCTCGCATTACTTCATATTCAATTTCTTTGTAGCCCGCAATAGATTTTTCAATTAAACATTGTGTCGCTGGACTGTAATGTAGCCCATTGCTCACTACTTCTTTTAATTCATCATCATTGTAGCAAATACCACCACCAGTACCTCCCATTGTAAAGGCAGGACGAACAATGAGTGGATAGCCTACTTCGTCTTTAAACGCAAATGCTTGTTTAACAGTATTTACAATATCACTTTCAGGGACAGGTACATTTAAATCATTCATTAATGATCTAAATAATTCTCTATCTTCTGCTTGTTGAATAGACTTTAATTCCGTACCTAGTAATTTCACATTATTTGCTTCAAGTACACCACTATCATGTAATTGAATTGCCATATTCAAACCTGTTTGACCACCTAATGTTGGTAACAGTGCATCAGGCTGTTCTTTACGAATAATACGTGCAATAAAGTCATGTGTTAACGGTTCGATATAAACTTTATCTGCAATTTCTTTATCTGTCATAATCGTTGCTGGGTTAGAGTTGACTAATATGACACGGTAGCCTTCTTCTTTTAAAGCAAGGCACGCTTGAGTACCTGCGTAATCAAATTCTGCAGCTTGTCCAATGATAATTGGACCTGATCCAATAACTAGAATCGTTTGTATATCGTCACGTTTAGGCATTTGCTGTTTGCTCCTTTTCTTTAAATTCTTTCATCATAGTCATAAATTCATCGAATAAATAATTTGAATCGCTTGGGCCTGGTCGTGCTTCAGGATGATATTGCACCGAAAATGCTGGTAATGTCTTATGTCTTAATCCTTCAACCGTACCATCATTTAACGCAATATGTGTCACTTCTAAGTCAGTATGTGCCAATGACGCTTTATCAATAGCGTAACCATGGTTTTGACTTGTGATATCTACTTTTCCAGTTCGTAAATCTTTTACAGGGTGATTTGCACCACGATGTCCGAACTTCATTTTAAATGATGTCGCACCTTGAGATAGCGCGAATAATTGATGTCCTAGGCATATACCGAAGAATGGAATTTTGCCTAAAATACCGTTAATCATATCCAATGCAACTTCTACCACATCTGGGTCACCAGGGCCATTAGATAACATCACGCCATCAGGTGACATAGCTAATATCTCTTCAGCTGATGTGTCATAAGGTACTACTGTCACATTGCACCCACGCAAATTTAATTCTCTTACAATGTTTTGCTTTTTACCAAAGTCTAACAAGACGACACTCAAATCAGATCCTGTAGAGACGTATGGTGTTTTAGTAGATACTGTTTCCACTTCATTTCGAGGTAACGTTGTATCTTGTAATGTACTGATTAGTGTGTCAATGTCCTCTCGATTATCAGTGAACCCTGCCTTGAGTACACCATGCTGTCTAATCTTACGAGTAATACTACGTGTATCTACGCCTGAGATACCAGGTATCTTGTATTGCACAAGCACATCGTGTAACGTTTTTTGATTTCTAAAGTTACTTGGATGAGTACTTGCTTCTTTCACTACTACACCATTTAATGTTGGTGTTAGTGCTTCAAAGTCATCTCGGTTAATACCGTAATTACCAATTAATGGGTATGTGAATGTAATGATTTGACCAGTATATGAAGGGTCTGAGATTGTTTCTTGGTATCCTGTCATCGCTGTGTTGAATACGATTTCTCCAACTGATAAGTCGTTAGATCCCAATTGATATCCTTCATAATAAGTCCCATCTTCTAATACAAGATAGCGTCGCTCAAGCATTTATTTATCCTCCTTATATTTAACTTCGCCTTCTACCATAGTTAAAATCGGGTTACCATAAACTTTGTAACCAATAAATGGTGTATTATCTGCTTTAGATAAGAAATCTTCAGCTTTGATTTCGCGTTCTTCTTCCAGATTAATCATTGTTAAATCAGCAAAGTGTCCTTCTTCCAATTTGCCATATGGTAAATCAAATACTTGCGCTGGTTTAACAGTTAAGTAATCCACTAATTGTTGCAATGACCAATCTCCATTTTTTACAAAATGCGTATATAGTAATGGGAATGCAGTTTCACTTCCTACAATACCGAAAGGCGCTTTAGTCATCGGTTGTGCTTTCTCTTCTTTCGCATGTGGTGCATGGTCAGTTGCAATACAATCTATCGTTCCATCTAATAACCCCTCTAATAAGGCCTCTCTATCTTCTTTACTTCTTAAAGGTGGATTCATTTTATAAATTGCATTATCACCTGGTACATCATCTTCAGTTAGTAATAAGTGATGTGGTGTAACTTCAGCTGTCACATGAATACCTGCTGCTTTAGCATCACGAATTGCTCTAACACTTTCTTTCGTTGAAACATGACATACATGATAATGACAATTTGCTGCTTCAGCTAGTAGCACATCTCTCGCGATTTGTACCGCTTCACAAATATTTGGAATACCAGGTATACCTAACGCTTCGCTTCGTTTACCCTGGTGCATTGCACCACCATAAATTAAACTATTATCTTCGCAGTGTGCTACCACAGCTTTATTAACTTTAGCTGCTTGTTGCATTGCTTCATACATCATT
Organism: Staphylococcus sp. GDX8P80P; assembly: GCF_017893095.1. Lineage (NCBI taxonomy): Bacteria > Bacillati > Bacillota > Bacilli > Caryophanales > Staphylococcaceae > Staphylococcus > Staphylococcus sp. GDX8P80P. The sequence goes on from NZ_JAESMI010000073.1 coordinate 26,326, forward strand.
GCTGATTCTTGAACACCTACGCCATCGTCTGTGAACGCAAAAGCACCTTGCTTAGCTAGTGCTTCAAAATCAACATGTTCTTTTCCAGCTTGGCGTACGGTTATAGATGCATATGGTAATACACGTACTTGTGCGTTATCTTGAATTAATTGTTGTAAACGCTCCATATGTTCCACAGTGTCCGGTACTGGACGTGTATTTGGCATTGGACATACAGTTGTAAACCCACCACGAGCTGCAGCTTTCGTACCTGTCTCAATCGTTTCTTTATGTTCTCCACCTGGTTCACGTAAATGAACGTGAACATCAATTAAACCAGGTGCTACAAAATGTCCTTGTGCATCAATCACTTCAACACTTTCATCAACTTCAATATTATTGCTTATTTCTTTAATATGTTGACCGTCAATTAAAATAGATCTTTGCTTAAGTTCACCGTTATCTAAAATTTGAGCATTTTTGATTAATTTCAACGTTTACGCCTCTTTTCCTGATAATAGTTTATTGATTACTGACATTCTTAAATACATGCCATTTGTCATTTGTTTGAAAATTCGTGCCTTAGGCGCTTCCACTAATTCAGAATCAATTTCAACACCTCTATTAACTGGTGCAGGGTGCATAACAATTGCTTTATCTTTCAACTTATTATATCTATCCATTGTTAAACCGTATTGTTCATGGTAATCATTTGCCTCGAAGTTAGCTTCACCCGTTATACCATGACGTTCATGTTGAACACGTAATAACATAACAATGTCTACTTGGTCGATAACATCATCAATTTGCACATATGGTGCATCTAAAGATTCATCAACCCATTCATCTGGACTTGAGAACATCACATTTGCGCCTAGTGATGTTAAGCTTATGAAATTACTTCTTGCTACACGTGAATTTTTAATATCACCACAGATCAAGATATTTAATCCTTCAAATGACCCATACTCTTCATAAATTGTCATGATATCTAATAAACTTTGTGTAGGGTGTTGACCACTACCATCACCAGCATTTGCAATTGGGATATTAAGATTTTCAAGTTCTTCATAATATGCATTTTGAGAATGTCTTATGACAAGTAAATCAACGCCGATGCTCTCAAGCGTTTTACATGTGTCGTACAGTGATTCTCCTTTTTGTACTGATGATGTACTTGTTTCAAAGTTAACTTCTTTAAGACCTAATTTTTGCTCTGCTACTTCAAAGCTACATTTAGTACGTGTTGAGTTTTCGAAGAATAAATTTGAAACAAACTTTCCTTCGAATTGTGGTAATGGTTGTTTTCCTGATTTGTAATCACAAGCTGTTTGAATTAAATCGTAAATGTCCTCGTTAGATAAATGTTCCATAGATAATAAGTTATTCATAAAGCGCCTCCTGATAAATAATCCTTGTTAAATTAGTTTTTTGATTCCTGTTTTTCTTTTGGCAAAATTAAATTTAAGATAATACCTGAAAGTGCTGCGAGTGCCATACCTTCGATTTGAAGGTTTACACCTAAACCTTTTAAATTGATAAGTAAATTACCAATACCTACAACTAAGATGACTGAAGCAATGACTAGGTTACGGTTGCTTGCGAAATCGATATTGCTCTCAACTAACATTCTCAGTCCGCTTGCTGCAATAATACCGAAGAGCAAGATGGATACCCCGCCCATTACCGGGGTAGGTATTGATGAAATCAACGCTGAGAACTTTCCAATAAATGATAAGACAATCGCGATAACCGCTGCGCCACCAATAACATAAATACTATAAATTTTTGTTATTGCTAGAACACCGATGTTTTCGCCGTATGTTGTACTTGGTGGACCACCAATAATACTTGCGAACATGGTTGACACACCGTCACCGATAATTGAGCGATGTAAACCTGGATCTTCGAAGAAGTTTCTACCTACAATTTTATTGATTACCATTTGGTGACCGATATGCTCACTCACTGTTACGAACACGATTGGTAACATGACGAGTATTAAACCAAGGTGTATCGACGGTACATAATCTTTAAACGGTAAATAGATGTGAGGGAAGTCAATCCAATTTGCTTTCGCAATATTTGAAAAGTTTACTAATCCCATAAAGATTGAAACAATGTAGCCGACGATGATACCAATTAGTACCGGTATCAGTGATAAGAATCCTTTGAAGAACCCTTGGACAATAATGGTTACAAGTAATGTGATAAGTGCTACAACTAAATAGCTTAAGTTGTACCCTTTCATATCACCTGAATTCTCAAACATTGCCATATTGACTGCTGTTGGTGCTAGGCTTAAACCAATCACCATGATCACTGGCCCCACTACTACTGGTGGAAGTAAATGCATTAACCATCCTGTACCACTTATTTTGATTAGAATACCGATGATGACGTACATGACGCCACTAGCGAATAATGCGACCAACATATCACCTAGACTGTGTGTGCTCAAGCCAGTAATAATCGGTGTGATGAATGCGAAGCTTGAGCCTAAATATGCTGGAATCTTTGCTTTAGTAATTAGGATGTAAAGCAATGTTCCTATTCCTGATGCAAGTAAAGCTGCTGATATAGGTAAACCAGTAAGGAATGGTACTAATACAGTAGAACCAAACATTGCAAATAAATGTTGCAAACTCAGTAATGCCCACTGTGCCGGTTGCGGTTTATCCTGTACGTCTAACACCGGCTTAACGGTACGTTCAAACATTTGTTCATTTTCCATTTTTTTCTTCCTTTCATAAAAAAAGTCTCTTTAACATATAAATGTAAAGAGACTAAAAAATCGTATTTAGTAAGCAGATACGTTTTCACATCCAACGTGATCTGTACATACGTGACAAAGTATTCTGTTTTAGTGAGCGCATTATTACTTACTTATATTGAAACTTTAATACTGACACTCACTATTGAATACTTCACCTTTTTCAGTCTCTCGTACTGATTTAAAAGGCCTTTATTCAATTATAACTGCGTTCTGTGAATCTTTTTCATTTAAGAACACAGAAACGGATTCTTCTTTAGCAGTTGGAATATTTTTTCCTACAAAATCTGCTCTGATAGGCAACTCACGATGTCCTCGATCTACAAGTGCAGCCAATCCAATTTTAATTGGTCGAGAATGTAATAGAATCGCATCTAGTGAAGCTCTAACAGTTCTACCAGTGTATAGCACATCATCAATAATGATGACGACCTTGTTATTAATATCAGCATCAATATCTATTGCGTCTTGAGTGATTTTCTTGTTAGCAATTTCAATATCATCTCTAAAATGCGTAATATCAATTGTGCCTGTCGGAACTGCTTTTTGTTCAATTTGATTGATTTTGTCTTGAATACGTCGTGCTAAGTATTCGCCTCTCGTTTTGATACCGAGTAACACAAGATTTTCTGTACCTTTATTGTATTCTAGAATTTCGTGCGCCATACGCGTTACAGTACGTTGTATTGCAGCTTCATCCATGATGATACGCTCAGACATTATCTCACCTCTTAATATTAAAAAACCTCATGTCTTTGATCAAAGACATGAGATTTAATTTATATACGGACATGTACGTTTATACGATACATGATAAAGTCATTCTCATTAAACAATTCATCAATGTGCTCAATGAATCATTTTAAGAAAGTGTATAGAATTATACTCATTGTCTTTGAAGCCTCTCTGGACTTTCGTTTAAAGACATCGTTTTCTTTTTGAACTGTTATTAGCTTAATGCTTTTTGACTTATAAGTCAATGCAAATTTTAAAATTCTCTGTGCTAAATAATACTTTTTTATTAGATTAAATTCCATTTAGACAATTGAATGATTAACTTATGCTTCTCTTAAACGGATATCTTCTAATAATGTTTCAAATGCTTCAGGTAACTCCGCTTGTCGTTCAATGTATTCATGTGTGACTGGATGTTCAAACCCAATAACCCCTGCGTGTAAAGCTTGACCACCAATATCAAGTGTCTTTCTCGGACCATATTTAGGGTCTCCAACAAGAGGAAATCCTATATATTTCATATGCACACGGATTTGGTGTGTACGCCCTGTCTCTAATTGACACTCAATTAATGTATAATCTTTAAAATGTTCCAACACATTGAAATGTGTCACGGCTTCTTTACCATTATCAACAACATCCATAGATTGTCTATCTTTCTCATTTCTTCCTATTGGCGCATCGATTGTACCGTAATCATGTGGAATGTTTCCATGTACTAATGCAGTATATTTTCGCTTAACAGATTTATCCATTAACTGTTCAACTAAACCACGATGCGCGATATCATTTTTCGCAACCATTAATAACCCTGATGTATCTTTATCGATACGGTGTACGATACCAGGACGAATCTCACCATTAATACCAGATAAATCTTTAATTTGATACATTAATCCATTAACCAGTGTACCTGAATAATGACCTGGTGAAGGGTGAACTACCATACCTTTAGGTTTATATACAATCGCTACATCTTCATCTTCATAATAAATATCTAAGTTTAAATTTTCCGGCTGAATATCAGCTTCAACGACTTCCTTTTCAGTAACAATAATACTGTCATTTAATTTAACTTTATAATTAGATTTAATCACTTTGTCATTTACTGTTACTAAATCGTCTTTAATCCAATCTTGTATTTGACTTCTTGACCAGTCATTGTTGAATTCAGGTAATAATTTATCAATACGCTGTCCAACATAAGCTTGGTCTTCTATTTTAAATTCATGTGTTTTCAAATTATAGCCTCCTATTCTTTCGAATTTGCATCTTTAAGTAAGGCAATGATGATGAATAATACACCTATTGTTAGACTAGAATCCGCAACATTAAATATTGGAAAATCATATCCGAAAATAGTCGTATCAACAAAATCAACTACTTCACCATTTACTAATCGATCAATAAAGTTACCTAATGCGCCTGCAAATAATAAACTAATTGCAACTTGCATAAACAGATTATACTTTGCTTCTTTAATATAAAATAATACAAGTACGACGAGAATTATAAGCGTAATAATATAAAAGAATCCCATTTTACCACTTAATATTCCCCACGCCGCACCGTCATTTCTATGTGATGTTATATTTAAAAAATTGGGAATAACTTCATACGAATCACCAATATTCATTGTTGTAGCTATTATGCGTTTAGTTACTTGATCAATGATTAATATTGTAATTGCTACGATTAAAGATATCGTTATATAATATTTCTTTTTCATTCACGTGCCTCCATTCACACACTACACTTTGACAACACTCTACATTATAGCTTACTCCCATACATAAAAAAAGCTACAGTTACAAATAACTCATGAGAGGTGTAACTGTAGTTCACTATGCTGTTTCATTTTTATTTTCCTTTGGATGAATATAATTAAATTCGTCTACTTGATTGTCATGAACTGTTCTTTTTGTCACTTCATACGGTTTATTATAGTTCATATCAAATACTGTTAGCGATCCATCCTGGTGAACTTTATCTATATATGCTACATGACCATATTGACCTTTAGGATATTGCAAAATTGCGCCAACACTAGGTTCATTATTTACTGTATATCCTTCTTCATCAGCTTTGGCAGCCCAATACTTAGCATCGCCCCATTTATTGCTAATCATATTACCATCTTGTCGTATTCTGTCAAACACGTAATACGTACACTGCCCCTTAGCATATAAATTGAATTTCATTGGATTCTTTTCCCAAAAATGAATTGTAGGTTGTGTCATATCTTGATTATCAATACCATCATATATTGCTCCAACAGTGAAAAGTGCACTACCTAAAAACATTATAGCTATAAATTTCTTCATTTAATCACACTACTTCTATAAAATTAAATCTAAATTGAAGCCCGTCTGGACCATTAACATCGATATGCGTTATTTCAGGATAATAATAATCAATTAATGCGAGACCATATGTAATAGGATTCATAACGCGCTTTGTACTTGATAACCATTGATTAATTGCTAAATGATGATGATATTGATTTGAAGACATATAGAGTGAAAACTTATCTAAATATGCAGATGTTTCAAGTCCAAAATAGTTTAAATAATATGATTTGACTTCAGACATACGTATCGATTTAAGAGATACATTTCCAATTTTAGTTCCTTTAGGAATACCTTGCCAAGTTTGATCTGTTACATGCGTTAATAAACGTGGAACATTAATTGCTTCAACATCCAATTTCACATATTCATTATCGTACACCCAGTAATCTATATCGTGATCGACATAAAATTTAAATGCATTTCCCTCTGGATCTTCAATAAAAAGAGAGGTACAGACACTTTGTTCTCCACCATTTACTGGAATTTCAAAATCTGTCATTTGTACAAGTAAATCTGCTAAATCTTCTATATTAGGAAGCAATATACCTATATAAAATAATCCGGCTTCAGATAACAGCGGTTCCCTACCATTTACAATTTCTTTTAAAGTTATAAAATGATTCGATTGACCAATCTCATATTGGACAGATTGGTGTGTTTCGGTAATCACTTCAAATCCTAATACCGTTTCATAAAATGGTCTTAAATTAGCTAAATTTCTCACATTTAATGTTATACCATTTACGAAATGTGCATGCTTGGAATGAAACATTGTAGCCTCCTAATATGACTGTAAATCAACTGCATCATGTTTATCTGATGCATTAATCACTTTGATGAAAATAATACTTATTATTTTACCTTAAAATATATCAAATTTTATCAGTCTTTGTATGTATATTACAATTTATGTTTTTTAGTTCGCCCTTCTAAATACGGACTTCAAGATAAAGTATTTACATTTTACTTAGTTTACTTTTTTAAATTACGCTAATAAATAAAAAAAGTCTGGGACATAAATAATATAATGAAGCTATTTTGCGAATTCGCAGTAGCTGACTGAACTGAAAATGCGCTTAATTCAAGCTTTTTTCAGTTCTAGTCATCCTTGCGGGCGGGGGCCCCAGCAAAGAGAATTTCACTAAGAAATTCTACAAGCAAAGCAAGCTGGGAGTCGGGGCACCAACACAAAAAATCACGAAAGTGATTTTACAAGCTAAG